>CAZVVF010000875.1:0-2679 GCA_964630575.1 uncultured Burkholderiales bacterium
TTCTTGCCGAACAGCTCCTGATACCGTTCATCGTCGGGGTGGGCTACAACCGCGATGCAGGCTGGGAGCAATTCGGGACGCGTCGTACTGATGACGAAGTCGCCTCCGCCTTCCACATTGAATCGAATGTCGTGGAAGCTGCCGGGTCTCATTTTGTCTTCGACTTCAGCTTGAGCGACAGCCGTTTGGAAATCGACATCCCACATCGTCGGGGCTTCAGTGCTATAGGCGAAGCCCTTTTCGACCATTTCCAGAAAGGACAGCTGACTGACCTTGCGGCAATGTTCATCGATGGTAGCGTACTGTAGGTCCCAATCGATGGAGAGTCCCAAGGTTCTCCAAAGGTCCTCAAAGGCAGCCTCATCTTCGTGAGTGACCTGGGCGCAGGCTTCAATAAAGTTCTGGCGGCTGATCTCAACGACCGGACCTTTTTTGCGCCGCTCGGGAGTCCAGCTAGAGTCGTAGGGTACCGAGGGATTGCATTTCACTCGGAAGAGATTTTGCACGCGCCGCTCGGTCGGTAAGCCGTTGTCGTCCCAGCCCATGGGGTAACAGATGTTTTTGCCCTTCATGCGCTGGTAGCGTGCCAGGAGGTCTTGATGGGTGTAGCTGAAGACGTGCCCTATGTGTAGGGAGCCGGATACAGTTGGAGGGGGACTATCGACTACGAAGGTTTCTTCCCGGCTTTTTGAAGGGTCCCAGTTGTAGACTTTCTTCTCTCGCCACTGTTCTTTCCAGCCCGACTCTAAGTCTTTGTGGTTATATTTCTTCGGGATATCTCTCATCGAAACGGCCTCCTAGAATCTGGTTCGAGCAACCAGTTCTGCCCAAAAAGATTGTCTAAAGGTTCGCCTCGTAGCAGATGTTACGGCGAGATTTCCTCGGCGTCTGCTGCCACGTCGGCTGCCTCTAGGCGTTGACCGCGTTCTCTAGCTTCTAGAGACTTCCCTTTGAGGTGTTGGTGCAAGCTGAGACTGAGTTCTTCGACCCTTCTCAGAAAACTATCGGTTGGGCTCGGGCTGAATCGGGCTTTGCTGTAGACCTCTAGGAACTTGGAGAGTTCGAGATAGGCATCCGATTCGATGTTCGATAGGCTCAGGCGGCGCAGCCACTCAGCGTTCGTTTCCCATTGGTACCTCTGCCACTCTTGCGGCTGTATGAGTTCGACGACAGCTTCTAGAGTCGGGGTGAGCCTCTCATCTCGGCCAGGTTCGTAGCTGAGGGCGTTGGCGCTCTTGTTCTTCGTCTTTTTGCTTCGCAGGCGGTAGCGTTTCCAAAGACCCCAAAGAGCAACCAAGGCTACGATCTTGAGATAATCGAGCCAGGTCCAGGCTGCGAGAAAGGCTCGTATCTCGGCGAGCATTTCCGCCGGATTCAGGGTGAAGAAGTAAAAGAACTTTCGCCAGACGTTGGAGAACCATTCCAGTATGGCTTTTCCGATTGCGGCTCGGTTGTTGGGGTTGTCCAGGACGCCCGGTGGGGTCGGGTCATAGGTAACCCAGCCCTTTCCGGGTATGTAGGCCTCTATCCAAGCGTGGGCATGCTTGAGTCTGACGACGTAGTATTTTCCGGTTAGCGTCTTCTCCTGAAGCACGAAGCCATTGATATAGCGTGTGGGGACGCCTTGGCTGCGAAGCATTAAGGCTGCCGACGCTGCGAAGAACTCACAATGGGCGGGGGGCTTCTTGGTGAGAAACTCTTCTAGGGCTGTCTGAGTGGATTCAAACGGGTACTCATAGCCGTAGGTGAAGTTCTGCTGGAGATAGTTGGTGATGAAGTCTGCTTTGAGCGCTGGGTCTGTGACCTTTCCTGCGATCTGCTCTGCCAACTGGTGTACGATGTCTGGGGTATTATCGGGTAGGGCTAGGCACTCTTGTTCAAGCTCTTTTGAGAGAGTCTCGACCTCTTGGCTCTTCCAGCCGTTCTGGTAAGGAAACAGGTAGTAATTTCCATCGAAGGTGTCCTTGGCGAGGGCTTGGAGCATTCCGTCGCCGTATCGGTGCAAACGATTGAGGTCTATGGCTACGCTGTGAAAGTTGGCAGGCGCATAAATGGTGAAGCCGTTGCCAGATTTCGGGAACTCTAGGCGAAAGCTTTTGTCGGCTCTTTCGTGGGGGGCGATCGATGGCTCACTGAGAAAGAGAGAGAGAACTCGTGGACCTTCACTGGTGTTGGTCAGAACCTGGTCCGTTGGACTCAAGACTTCTTTGTCGGTCTTCCATTTCCAAAAGCTATTGGTGTCGAACTCTGTGAAGGTTCGGCCCACCAGATAGGTTGGGGGGTCTTCACCGTAACCACGGAGGACGACCACATCGGAGTTCCCCATTCTCTGGAGAGAACTGAGTGAAGTTGTGGGTGGGAAGCTCATTCCTGTCGACGGGGTGAGAGCAAAGAGGCTAGCCAAGTAGCTCACTTTGTTCTCGGACCAACTGGCTAGAGTCGCTAGGCTCCCCATCAGGAACATCGTCAAGAGCATGGGGATGACTATGGAGAAGGTCTGCTTTAAGTGGAGCGCTTCTCGAAGGGCGAGAACCGTCAACACAAGGCCGACGGAGGCTATCACAGCGACCGATGTCAAGTCGATGGACACACTGCAGGCCACCAGAATGGAGAGGGCTGAGATGAGGGGGGCCTTGACGAGGGCTCCTTTCTTTTTGATCACCAGCGAGGCGGTCAACA
>CAZVVF010000876.1:0-2678 GCA_964630575.1 uncultured Burkholderiales bacterium
GAGGCTCTTGAAGGGGGCCGTCCCGAAAAATTCCACGCCCCCCTGTCGAGCTTCCTAGAGCGGGTCGACGAGTTGTTCGCCGAGGAGGAACTCAACGAGAATCTTCTCATCGCCGCCATCGCCAATCTAAGAACCGACCTGGAGAGAATCAAAGCCAGCCAGGTTCCCGAAGACCCGCTGGAACATCTCTTTCTCGACATGATGAGGTATGAGTGCGGCACGGTTCCCTCCTCGACAACGCTGACGACACTGGGGCGATACGAGACACTGCTGTTGGCACTCAGGGATCAGTTCGAGCACAGCACCGACCCAACCGACGAGGGCGAGATAGCCGTCATGATGCGCAACGGCTTGGAGATACTCGAGGATGCTGGCAAGAGGCTCCGCCAAGACCTAGAGAATGAACTGGACAATTCCTTCGATGAGATCAGACAACAGTTTAATGAAGGAACGGAAATTCTCCTAGAGTTCCGCCGCAAAGCGGTCTTCGTCAACAAGGATGGAGACAGCGAATGAGCACCCCCATAACAATTGGCCTACTCACCGTGTCCGATCGCGCCTTCCGTGGCACCTATCAAGACCGTGGGGGGCCCGCCATGAAGGACTGGCTCGAACGCGCCCTGACAAACCCTGAGGTCGAATACCTTTGCAAAATCGTTCCCGACGAAGAGACGGCCATCATAGAGGCGCTCGAACACTTTGTTGAGCGAGAATGCTGCCTGGTCTTAACCACCGGGGGGACCGGGCCTGCCCCGCGCGACGTCACCCCTGACGCAACGGCCCGATTTTGCGACCGCATCCTGGAAGGCTTTGGCGAGAGCATGCGCCGAGCCTCGCTCGAAATCGTCCCCACAGCCATTTTGAGCCGACAACTCGCCGGAACGAAGGAGCGAACGCTCATCATCAACCTACCCGGCAAACCATCCGCTATCGACGACTGCCTCAGCGCCGTATTCGCGGCGGTGCCCTACTGTATCGACCTACTCGAAGGCCCCCGTCTCGAGACGGACCCTCAAGTCATCTCATCCTTTCGACCAATACAAAAAAAGGGCATGGAGGCCAGTCAGTGAAATCCGACTTCATGAAAGTTCGCACGACCAACCCACTTTTTCCGCACAAATGTCAAATAAAAGATATGAAGCTTTCCGGGTTTTCACCAAACGGAATCCGGTACCACTGCAACCAATGCGGTGGAATTCTCATCTTACGATTAGACAGAGACGAATGGGAATCTGTCTTCGGCGACCGCAAGAATCTCAATCTTTCCAAATCGATCCTTCAGCAACTCGATGCCATCGAAGACGAAGAAGAGATCCTGGAAAAAAACGAAGAGATGGGCGACAAAGACAAATTCGTCTGGTCCCCACCGGAAGACTAATCTCAGGGCCCGCGCCCTCATCTTCAGCCGGGCCAAGACCTAGACAACTCCGTTGGGAGATCAAAAGAAGACCGTCGTATGACGGTCTTTTCTTTTGCTGTCACCAGCATCGAATGATGGTGACACCTCTGTTACAAAAAAATTACTATCGAATCTCTTTATGGAGGGTGTGTCGTCGGAGATTGGGATTATACTTCTTCACTTCGAGCCGCTCAGGGTGATTCTGCCGATTCTTAGTCGTTGTATAACGAGAGGGCGGCACACCTAACTTGCGTGCCTCGGTGCACTCGAGGGTGATGATGACTCGGTTCTCTTTTTTCTTAGCCATTCCGTGCTCCTTTAGCCAAAATTGTTTCGACATTCTCGCCGTTCCAAACTAGAATGTCAAGGGTTCTGACCTGAAAAAGAAGGTAGCATTCCTCTTCACGAGAACCCGCATCCCTGTTCTTTTGACCAATTTTGACCAAGAGACAGAAAGTATTGGAGCAATTTCATGACTCAATCGGTTCTCAAGATGGCTACCATCGCGGCAATGGCCTTGCTCACAGTCGCCTGTAGCCAGACAGTTAAGCAGCCCCCAGCGACACCGTCGGCAGTTCAGAGTTCGCCTACGGCAACAAAGGCAACAAAGACTATCGCCTCGTCCTGGACACTGATCAACTTCGGAGCTCCCTGGTGAGGCAGCTGCCGGGAGATGGCTCCCGCTCTGGCTCGGTTCGAGTCAGAACAACCCAATATTGAGTACATCCACGTCAACGTGGACGAGCGCACCCTACCACAAAACAAAGCTCTCTTTGACAAGTATTTCGCCGGACGATCGATCCCCTATACGGTTCTGGTGGGTCCCGACGAAACAGCAAGGCTCAACTGGACCGGACTCAAGTCCTACGAAGACCTGGTCCAGGAGATCGACGCTCTAGGAGAGAGCAGCGGAGAAAAACAGTGAACTATCTACTCACAGTAAGCGGAGATGACAAAAAAGGTCTGGTTGAATCCCTGGCCGCATCGATCGAAGAACTCGGAGGCAACTGGCTACAGAGTCGCCTCTGTCGCCTAGAGGGCCAGTTCGCGGGAATCGTGACGGTGGAGTTCTCAGCTCCACCCACCTCGCTACCCGACCGAGTGGACACCCTCGCTTGTAGCTGGAAAACCGTTCAGAAACGTTCGACATTGACAGAGCAATCTGAACAGGCTTCAATAAAAATTCTTGCGGCCGACAGGCCGGGAATCATTAAGCAGATCTCACACGTCTTGGCCAGTCGCGGGGCCAATGTCGAAGAGGTCGAAAGTCGCGTGACAA
>CAZVVF010000877.1:0-2677 GCA_964630575.1 uncultured Burkholderiales bacterium
AGACGGGTCTCGGTGAACCTAGTCTCGCAGAGGCGCTCTCGCATCAGTATCGCTGGATGGTCACCTCGCGGGTGAGCCGTCCCGGCGGGCATGTCGCCTTTATTATCACGCAAGGGGTCCTCTGGGCGTTCCTGCTCTTGTTGTTCGATGGCCAGCTAGGCTTGGCCACTCTGGGTTGCTGGTGGGCCCTAAGGGTCTTGGCGGGTTGCCTTCAAGGGGTTCTGGTGCGCAAGTCGCAGTCTGGGTTTTGCTTTTGGGAAAAACTCTTGCTACCGCTCAAGGATGTTGTTTTTCTGGCTGTGTGGTTCTTGTCGCTGCGTGGGAATCGGGTCAGGTGGGGGAGTCGGGAGCTTGAGATCGGCTCTGAAGGTCGAATTCTGGAGTGTCGCTGAAGAGCCACCCGTGATGGACGCCTCTCATTCGTCGAGGGGAGCCTCGTTGAAGCGGATCTGTTTTAGGTAGACGGGAGCCTCTCCCCAGGAGAAGCTCGTGGAGAAGCTCTCCAGAGAGTGCAGCCAGGGCTTGTTGGGATTCCAGCCGACAGAGACCAGGTATGTGCCGTCCCGGCAGCCTTGGAGTCGACTCGCGAGCGCCTCCCGTGTCTCTTGGGACAGGCACAGGGCGCAGGCGTAGACGATGTCGGCTTTCTCGATGTCTGAATTGAGAAAGTTCTCGTAGCAGAACAGCACATGCTGATCGCAGCCCATCCATTTGGCCAGGCGGCGCGCGGTCACGATGAACGGTCCAACAAGGTCGATGGCAACGACCTTGGCGCCGGTCAGAAAATGAAAAAGGAATGCGGCACGCCCTCGGCCGCATCCCAAATCGTAGACTGTGCTTTCGGAGTTCATGGGAACTCGCTCAAGGATCGCTCTTACAGCTTTGAGGTTCGTCTCACCAAACTTCAACTCGCCAAACTCAACGTCTGTCTTTCTCGAAGCCAGGTAGATATCGAGGCTAACCGAGCGAAAGAAGTAGAGGCTCGAGAAGAGAATGTTCCAGCAGGTCAGCTTGGCCCACGGGATATCAAGCTGCGAGCTTGCCAGTGGAACTAGCCGGATACGTGCCAGGCAGCCAGTTGAGCCATTCCTTTGAGGCTTTTGGAGGCAGCTTGGACGGCACTGTGCTCGAACCCTGAGTGCATTTTGCAGTTCAGGCACTTACGGTCTTGGCGAGTCTCCCAGTAGTCCCAGTCAACGCTGTTCCAGAAAGACTCGAAGTCATCATAGAAGTTCTCTCCGATGAGATAACAGGGTCCTTTCCAGCCCATCGGAGTGTAGTTGACGGTGGACCAGGGAGAACACTTGAGTTCGATGAGTCCTGCGGCGAAATCCAAGAAGGTTGGTGTCGCGGTCAGTTTGTACTTTCTGGCCAGTTGACGGACTTTGCGGAATTTTTCGTGGATCTGATTTTGAGTGAGGAAGATGTCCTTGTCGACACTGGCGTACTCGTAGCCCGGTGAAATGAGAATGCCATCGACTCCCAGCTCGGTCAGGGCTTCGCACAGTTCCTCGACTTCATCCATGTTGGTCTCTTTGAAGACGGTGGTGTTGGTGAGAGTGAGGTAGCCTCTCTCTTTGGACTCTTTGACCATCTCAATGGCTTTGTCGAACACGCCTTTGCGGTTGCAAACATAGTCGTGCGTCTCTTTCATTCCATCGAGGTGGACGTTGACGAACAACTTTTTGTTGGGCGGAACAGCCGGGAACAGTTTCTTGTCCAAGAGAAGCGCGTTGGTGCAGAGTATGACGTGTTTCCCCATCGCGAAGAGGCCTTCGAGCAGTTCGGGGAGTTCGGGGTAGAGTGTGGGCTCTCCGCCGCAAAGGGCGACGGTAGGGGCTTCCGTTACTCGGGCCGCTTCCAGACATTTATCGACTGGCAAGCGGTCTTTCAGTTTGCCGGTGTGGCGCTCAACAGAGCAACCGAGGCAGGCTAGGTTGCAAGTGTAGAGCGGCTCAAGCATAAGCACCGTAGGGTAGCGTTTGCGCCCTTTGCTTCTCTGTTGAACCATGTGCTTGGCGTTGGATAGGGCAAAATCTATCGGGAATCTCATATTATTTTCTCCTCATCGAGTCCAATGGACAGCTTGGAATTGGGTCCGATAGGACTGCTCCACAGGGGAACTCTCGTGAACTTCAAGCAGTCGAGTACCCCAGTCTTTGTAACTCTTCCTTCTCTTACCCGAAAAATGTTCCGTTGTCCAACGGGATGAGGTTGAGAAAAAGAGAATTTTGGGATTGACGTCGCGGGCAACCGATGGTAATCTACCGAAGCTTGCCCGGGTGGCGGAATTGGTAGACGCGCGGGTCTCAAAAACCCGTTCCTTTGGGAGTGCCGGTTCGATCCCGGCCCCGGGTACATTTTGTTCCTGGTTGTAGGAGAGCGATACACTTTGGACTGTGGTCACAAGGTGGGAACGTCATCCTAGCCAGGTGTTGGTTACCGGAAATTCCGCCCCTGTCGATAGCGAGTGACTCCCAGAACCTGGGAGTAGAACTGAGCCGACTCCGCGAAGACGCGTGACGTGCACGGCTGGTTGGCTCTCGACAAACGTTCCCTTGGCTTGATGCGGATCGGCTTAGGCTTGATTCTCACCCTTGATGTCTTGAGCCGCGCTATCTATCTTAGAGCGCACTACTCCTGGTCTGGCATTCTCCCCCTGCGTGGTTATTTAGAG
>CAZVVF010000878.1:0-209 GCA_964630575.1 uncultured Burkholderiales bacterium
CCCACTACACCGAGCGCTATATGGGCCAGCCTCAAGAGCAGAAAAAAGCCTACGAAAAGTCCTCGGTCTTCCCCTACGCCACGGCGCTTGAAGGTCCGTTGTTCATCTACCACGGCATGGCTGACGACAACGTGCTTTTTAAGAACAGCACCAAGCTCTACAAACTGCTTCAGGATAACAACATTGCGTTTATGATGATGGACTATCCA
>CAZVVF010000878.1:219-2677 GCA_964630575.1 uncultured Burkholderiales bacterium
CCACATCCATGCACCTCTTGAACACCATCCAGCAGTTCTTCGACCTTCAGTTCGGCATGAAGAGGAACTAGGTCGACCAGCGAGCCGGCCGCTCTCGGGTGCCTTCGCCTGAGTGCGGCCACAACAAGGCGGCGCCGACGACAAAGCCCACCAGCCCCAAGGATATCGCCCCAACCTTCATGTGGAAGGTCTGAGACCTCAGGGTGGGGAGAAGTTCGACGGCTCTCTTCACGCTGACCGTGCCGTCCAACACCAGAGGGATGCCTCTTTGGATCACCGAGCTTGCCACTCGGTGACCATAGGCTTGCCCAAACTTCTCCCCTAGCCTTGCCCCGAGTCCACCCAAGACCAGACCTCCGGCTCCCGGCAAAAATCCCGACAGCAAGGAGTCTGTAAAACTCTCTGTGTGGCTCTGGGGTGCCGCTTCGGTCGATGTCTTGGGGTTCTGAGATGGAGGCGCCAATCGGGGGGTGGTTCTTGTGATCTTCATAGCTCTATCCGTCTAGCGCGTGTGCCGAGCGACCGCTTCGATGCTGCTATCGTGGTCCCCGTTGACCACCGGTATGACCCGACCGTTGAGCCCATCCTGAACAGCCTTAAAGTGAGGGTCTTGGGCGTTCACCAGGGGATCGTTGGTTCCCACGTAGGTTGTCGTCTTTACGTTCTTGGGCAGTTGAGTCGTTTCCAGTCTCTTTTGAAAGTCCGAGTTCGTCCCCATGTCTTTGCCCGGTACCACACCAGGAATCAGAGGAGCCACAAAGTTGGGAGCCAGGCGCGCAGAGTTGGCCGATTCCAACCCTCCGATAACAGGATTGGTCATTTCAAGTTGGACCTTGCTCTCGCCCAGCACCCCACTGTTTTTCATTTTGCGGAGCGCATCAACGGCGATTCGCCCGCCCATGCTGTGAGCTCGTATGGTCAAGGGTTGGCCTGGAGATTGGGCTTGGAGTTTACGCAGCGCGGCGGCCAGCTCCGTGCTCGTCTTATCCAGGCCCGTCTTGCGATCGTCGTAGACCAAGGTGTGAACGTTCTTGCCCTTGTCGGCGGAGTTTTGCGAAAGGCTCTTGACCGAATCGGGCGAGGCGTTGATCCCGTGAACTGTCACCACATTACCACGGGCTCGACCCTTGCTGAGCTGAACCAAACTAGCCCGACCGCCGTTGGCCTTAAGGATAGAGCGCTCGGAGGCTTCGTCTATCGATGGGATCTCGCCGGAGAGTTGGAGGGTATCTCTGATCTGGGGTTGGGAGAGCCTGGAGGATGGTTCGGTGGCTCTGCTAGTCTTTCGCTGACTCGCTCTCAGAGTCGAGCCGGGACGTCCACTGTTTATCGGTGATGGCAAATCGCTTCCTCAATCCACTGACCCCTTGGTCAGTTTCGGTTTCTTACATGCAGCCTATCGCTGTGGTGTTGGAAAAGAGGGCTGAAGTCGGAGTGGAAATGTTAAGAAAATGTAACTCTTTGCAAAGGACCGCGCCCAGGTGCTGGCCAACAGGTTGGCGTCATGAGCGACGAAACCCCAGTTCATAAGCGCCGCAAACGCTATCGTGGAAGAAATCCGCGAAAGTTCGAGGAGCGCTACAAAGAGCTCAATCCAGAGAAATATCCTCAAGATGCCGAACACATCATAGCCAAGGGCAACACCCTGGCTGGGAGCCATCGCCCCATCTGTGTGGCTGAGATCCTGGAGATACTGAACCCCCAACCCGGCGAGGTCGCGCTGGATGCCACCCTGGGCTACGGTGGACACAGCGCGGTGATCCTGCCGAAAATCCTACCGGGGGGACGGTTGTTCGGTGTCGATGTCGACTCCATCGAGCTTCCACGCACGGAAGCCCGAATGCGCTCAATGGGGTTTGACCAAGAAGCCTTCATCGCTCGAAAAATGAGCTTTTCTGCGGTTCGCGGACTGCTCTACGAGGCCGGCGGAGGGTTCGACTTGATCGTGGCCGATCTCGGAGTGTCGTCTATGCAATTGGACAATCCTGCTCGCGGGTTCAGTCACAAGAGCGAAGGTCCCCTCGACCTGCGTCTCAACCCCCAAAAAGGCAAATCGGCGTCCGAACTCATCGCCACGCTCTCGGCCGAAGAGCTTGAGCGCATTCTATCCGAGAACGCCGACGAACCCCACGCAAGGATCATCGCCCAGGCCATTCTGGCCAGCCCTGAACCGCCCGCTACCACCCTGGAGTTGGCCGATATCGTGCAGCGCAGAATCAAAAAGATCCGTCCAAGCCTGACCGAAAAAGATCTCAAGAGCACACTCCAGAGAACCTTTATGGCTCTGCGGATCGAGGTCAATCAAGAGTTTGATGCCCTCGAACGTTTCCTCAGTGTTCTGCCAAAGTGTATGAATCCTGGCGCTCGGGCAGCCGTTCTCACCTTCCACTCCGGAGAGGACAGGAGGGTCAAAAGAGCGTTTGCCAAGGGCTATCAAACAGGTCTCTACCAAAAGGTC
>CAZVVF010000879.1:0-2675 GCA_964630575.1 uncultured Burkholderiales bacterium
GTGAGCACAAGTACCGGACAAAGCTACCAGAACTCCACCGATATCTGGGGCAACAGCGGCCTCGGTCAATCTTCCCGAACCCAACCGAAGCCTAGCAACACCAAGAAGGCGAAGCCATCGTCCAAGCCGTCTTCTGGAAAGAGCGGTCGACGCCGCTAGAGCAGCCAGGGTCGCGGCCGACTTCTCGGCTTGCCATAGGAGCCCATCACCCACCTCCGAACCTGCCTTCTAGGAGGTTCTTTGCTTCGCTCTAATGTGTTTGTTCATCTCGTCTCAACCATGTGGCGCCACTCACGTGGGCATCGCCGAGGCGTTATCGTTTATCTCGTGCTCTCGGTGTTGGCTATCGGAGTACAGCTTCTGACCCCCTTGGTCATGGCCGAATTGATGAACAATCTGCAACGACTCTCCGGGAGCGCGCTCGCGGTGGAGACCAAGCGCCTGCTTTTGCAGTACGTAGCACTCGGCTTCTTGTTTTGGTTTTTGCACGGACCGAGTCGCGTTCTGGAAGTAGGCATCGCCTTTAAGGTGAAGCACGCGTTTCAGGATTGGATGATGAAGCGGGTGACCTCGATGCCGATGAGTTGGCACAAGGACCACCACTCTGGCAGTATCATCGATGGGATTGCGCGGGCGGTTTACGCGATGGGAGAATTCTGTGAGGGTGGCTTTGAACTGCTCCAGATGGCCACCCGCTTCTTGGGCTGTATCGCCCTTTTGACTTGGTTCGCACCAGGGATCGGTCTAGGCATGCTGGTTATCGCTGTTCTGGTGGCTTTGGTCATCATGATGTTTGACCGCTATCTGGTTCCAAAGTACGAGGCCCTCAATCTGGCCTACACCAAGGTCGCTGCGGCCATTCAGGATTATCTGACCAATATCTCCACGGTTTCGAGTTTGCGCTTGGAGGACCGGGTGGCGAATGAGATCAGCCATCGAACGATGGCCAACTACGCCTTGTATCGCGGCAACAACACGGTCAACGAGCTGAAGTGGTTTGCCACCTCAAGGCTGATCGATGTGGCTCAAGCGGGCTTCTTGCTCTACCTCATTCTCTCTGTGCCCAAGGGGGCCGAGATCGGCAGTGTGTACGCGGTGTCGGAATATCTAAAGCTATTGGGTGAGGTGTTTCTGACCTTCACTTGGAAGTACGGGCGCGTCGTTTCCCAGAGCATTCGGGTCAGAGGGGTGCAATACGTGGAGCAAGACTACGACCGCCTGGTAGGTCAGACCGCCACCGCCGTTCTGCCCGACGATTGGAGCGAACTGGAGATCCAGGGGTTGCGTTTTCATTTTGACTCGCCCGATCGAAGCGACTCATCACCGTCAAAGGAGGTTCCGTCCCGGGCCGCGGTGGATATCGAGTCTGTAAAGCTGCGGCGCGGGGTTCGCTATGCCGTGGTGGGTGAGAGCGGGGGTGGTAAGTCGACGTTTCTATCCCTGTTGCGCGGTCTCAATCAACCCGCTGAGCAACCCACTGTGACATGTGACGGAGAGGTGCTACCCTACGGGCTGCATCATATCAATCATCACACCACCTTGATTCCGCAGCACCCTGAGATCTTCTCGGATAGCATTCGCTTCAATGTCACGGTGGGGATTCCGTGTTCCGATGACCGCGTGCTAGAAGCGCTCCGGCTCGCTCGTCTAGACAAAGTGCTGCAGCGACTCCCCAACGGCTTGGAGACCAACATCGCCGAAAAGGGAGTGAATCTCAGTGGGGGAGAGCGTCAGCGTTTGGCTCTGGCTCGGGGGATCTTTTTTGAGGCGGAGATCCATTCTGCTTTGGTTCTCTTGGATGAGCCGACCAGCAGCGTGGATATCGCCAACGAGCAGCAGATCTATCAAAACTTGCTGGACCAGTTCTCCGACCGCTGCGTTCTTTCGGCGCTGCACAAATTTCATCTTCTACCCTTGTTTGATGAGGTGCTGGTCTTTGAGGAGGGACGACTGACGCACGCTGGGCCAGCCGATCGGTATCGCGGAGACGATGGCTCCCAGAGAAGTCTGGCTTGAAGGAGGGCTTTTGGCTACAAACGAAGCTCGGGTTGTGCAGAGTGACCTACCAAGACTTGAAGACACGGGGGAAGTCTCGATAGGAAGGTACCGATTCCAGCGACTGGGCCTGGGAGCTATGCGTTTGCTCTCGAGCAACGCTCTTATTGAGGGGGAGACGGTTGAGTGTTTCGCCGACCCCAAAGACCCCGAGGCCAATCGCGCCCTGATGCAGGCTGCTATTAGGGAGTGTGGTATCGGCTACATCGATTTTGCACGGGGCTATGGAGCGCGTCCAGGAGCCGGCGAGCGTTGGTTCCGGCAGTGGATGGAGCCCTATCCAGAAGACATTTTGTGGGCCACCAAGGTCGGCTACGAGCGGGACGACAAAGGGGGTTGGATTCTGAATCTTTGCCCCGAGTTTATCGACCGAGAGATCGAGCTGAGCCTGGAGTTGTTGGGCCAGCCGATCCCTCTGTGCTACCTCACTGCAAGCAGCACCGACGACGTGACGATCCGCAATCGCCAACCGGATATCGTGGATTCCTTCAGGCCGTTGCTGGAGTCCTATGAGCGGGGCGAACTGCTTCATCTGGGGGCGGCCAATGTGACAGCCGAGGAGCTGGAGCGACTGCTGGAGGTGGCTCCTATCTCTGCGGTACAGAACAAGTTCACCGTGG
>CAZVVF010000880.1:0-2670 GCA_964630575.1 uncultured Burkholderiales bacterium
CCTCATCGCTCGCTCCCAATCTATCTCGGGAGCATTCTACATGAGGCAACGATCCCGCATTGCCTCACCTTGATTGTCGCGCTACAATATCCAGCGTGTCAGATCACGGGAGATGCCGCCGCCCGGCACGATCATGTGGATGTGCGGGTGATGGGTTAGCGCCGAGCCCCATGTGTGGAGGACGGCGGTGATACCGATCCGGGCCCCCAGGTGCCGGGTATCGGCGGCGATGGTGAGCATCGTATCTGCCGCCGCCTTGAACAGCAGGTCATAGACGAGCGCCTTGTTAGTAAAGGCGATCGCGGCGACCTCGGCGGGGAGCGTGAATACGACGTGGAAATAACCGACCGGGAGCAGGTCGGCTTCGCGCGCTTCAAGCCAGGTGCGCGCCGCGGCGCCCTGGCACTTGGGACAATGGCGGTTGCGGCAACTGTTGTAGGCGATGCGCCAGTGCCCGCAGTCGGTGCAGGCCTCGACGTGCCCGCCCAGAGCAGCGGTCCGGCAATGTTCGATCGCCGACATGATCTTGAGCTGTTGCAGGCTCAGATGCCCGGCATGCGCGGTGCGATACGCAGGTCCAGCAGCACGAAAGATGTCGGCGACCTCGAGGGAGGTACGCATCGCCTCAGCCGTCAGGCGCCTCTTCGTCCGGCGCGACCAGCGCCAGCCTGTCGAGCGGGCTGGTCACCGCGCGCATCGTCTTTGTTGCGACCTGCGCATAGAAGGCAGTGGTGTTCAGCTTGGCGTGGCCGAGCAGGACCTGGATGACGCGGATGTCGACGCCGTCTTCGAGGAGGTGCGTGGCGAAGCTGTGCCGTAAGGTGTGCGGACCGACCCGCTTGTTGATATCCGCCGCCTCAGCCGCTTCGACGACGACGCGGTAGAGCTGGCGTGTGCTGATCGGGGCCCGAGCGTTCTGTCCCGGGAACAGCCAGCCGTCAGGAAGCAAAATACCCTGCTGCCGTCCGGCGCGCCACCAGTCGCGCAGCAGGAGGAGCAGGCCTTCGGGCAGCATGGCATTGCGATAGCGACCGCCTTTACCTCGCTCGATCCGCAGCAGCATCCGCTTGCTGTCGACGTCGCTTACCTTGAGCGCGGAGACCTCGGCGACCCGCAGGCCTGCGCCATAGGCCACCGACAGGGCGGCCTGATGCTTGAGGCAGCGTGTTGCATCGAGCAGCCGCTTCATCTCGGCCATGGTCAGCACCACCGGGATCTTGCGCGCGTGGGCAGTGCGGACGAGCTTGCGCGCGAGGTCGGGCCGGTCGAGCGTATGGGTAAAGAAGAACCGCAGCGCGGCGACGATGCTGTTCATCGTCGGGGCCGGGACGCCCGCCTGCTGCTGCTCGATCTGGAACTGGCGGACATCCTCCGCGCTCGCGGTGTGCGGCGAGCGCCCCAGCCAGGTCGCGAAACGCCCGACATCGCGCAAATAGTTACGCTGCGTCTCTCGCGAAAAGCGGCGCATGGTCATGTCATCGATCAGCCGCTGGCGAAGGGGGCTGATCGGGCCAATCTGGATAAGCTGGTTCATTGTTCGACTCCTCAGTTGAAGGAGTCGACAGGGTCTGCCTATGGCAGCCTACGTTCAATCAGGCGCGGCGCTCGCCGGACGGTCTTACCTCGACCCTAGCGCCAATCCGCGAAGCGGTTCGTGCGTCGTTTAGAGTTTCGGACGCCGTATGGCGTCGGAAAGTCGGCGGTGCCCGAACCGCGGGCTGCATAGGCTGAGCTATGGGGAAAGCGGTTTTGCGCGAGGCACGGGGTAACCCAGAGCTGTCCATAAGCGGACGGATCTGAGGGCGGACCGGCTGCTTTTACGTCGCGAGAGCGGACGTCTAAACCCTGACAGTCCGATTTTGGGCGTCCGACGTCCGCTTTTGGGAAGGGCCAGCGCAAGCAAGTCCGCTTCCAGACGCAGGGCTGCGCTGGGTGGTGGAGGTGATGAGCCGTGCCGGGTCACGGCGCCTGTGTCCCGGATGTTGGCGACGGGAACGGCGGCGCGCGGGCGAAGTAGCGCCGTTCAAAGACCTCGATGATGATCATGGTGCCGCCGCAGCATGGGCAAGTTGGACGAACCTGCGACTTCTCGATCGGGTCGTCGGCCGGTGGGGGCGCGACGCTGAGCAGACGGCGGGCGCGTTCGAGATGGGCTTTGCGCCTGGCGCTGGCGAGCAGGCCATAGTGGCGGATCCGATGAAATCCGCGCGGCAGGGCGTGGAGGAGGAAGCGGCGGATGAACTCGTCGGCGCCCAGCGTCATGACCCGCTGGCGGTCGGCGCCGCTGCGCCGATAATCCTTGTAACGGAAGCTGACACCGGCATCGTCGAAGCGGGTGAGACGGCCGTTCGATACGGCGACCCGGTGGGTGTAGCGCGACAGATAGGCGAGCACGGCCTCGGGCCCAGCGAACGGCGGCTTGGCGTAGACGACCCAGCGCTTTTTGCGGACGGGTGCCAGGTGCCGCAGGAATGCGCGCCGGTCGGCAAGATGTGTCAGGCCACCAAAGAATGCGAGCTTGCCGTCATCGTGCAGCGCGCGCAGTCGGCTGAGAAAAAGGCGGCGGAAGAGTGCGCCGAGCACGCGTACCGGCAGCAGGAAGGCGGGGCGTGCGGATATCCAGCGTGTCAGATCACGGGAGATGCCGCCGCCCGGCACGATCATGTGGAT
>CAZVVF010000881.1:0-2670 GCA_964630575.1 uncultured Burkholderiales bacterium
GGACCACCATAGAGATAGACGATAACCGGGTAGCTCTTTTTGGGGTCGAAGTTTTTGGGTTTGAAGAGTCGGTAATAGAGTTCGGTTTGGTCGGAGGTTTTGAAGCTGCCAAACTCCGGGGTGATCCAGTCGCTGAGATAAGGATAGAGAGGGTGAGACTCGTCGACCTTGTTCTGCAACAGCCAAGTGACCCGTTTCCCACTCGGGTCGTGCAGGCTCACCTGGGGGGGCACGGTGGCCGCCGAAAAGAGGTCCACGTAGCTGTCACCCTTCTTGGAGAAGGTGATGGAATGGTGGCCCGATCGGCTAGAGAGCTTTGTGCTCTCTCCACCGGAGAGCGGCACAGAATACAGGTGGCGCTCGATCGGGGTGTCCTTGCGGCCTGAGAAGTAGACGGTCTTGGTTTTCTCATTCACGTGATGAAGCTCGTCTACCACCCACGCCCCCTGAGTGAGTTGGGTCACGAGATCCCCGTTGAGGTTGTAGAGATACAGGTGCTTGAAGCCGTCGCGCTCTGAGGCCCAGACAAAGTGCTCTCTGTCCTTCAAAAAGCGGAGAGCATCGTGGAGATTGAGCCAGGTTTGGCTCTCTTCGGTGACCAGCGTCTTCTGCTCCATGGAGGGCCAGGTGACGGTCCTGAGTTGTAGCGTCTTTTGGTCTCGGCTCTGCCACTGGTAGCTCAGTACGTCGCTGTCTTCGGTCCACTTGACTCTGGGGAGATAGAAATCTTGTTCCGTCCCGAGATCGACCCATTTTGTCTCTCCGTCATCGAGTGAGGTGATGGCCAGCTGGATTTTGACGTTGGGCGATCCGGCGAAGGGGTAGCGCTGTTTGATGAGCTTGATCTCCTCGGCGTAGATCTCGCTGCGAGTGACCTCTTCAACGGGGGACTCATCGACCTTGGTGAAGGCGATTTTCGATTCATCCTCCGACCACCAGTAACCGGTCATTCGGTCCATCTCTTCTTGAGCGACGAATTCGGCCATCCCATATTTGATAACCCCTCCACCGTCAGTGGTGATGGCGATCTCCGTTCCTTTCTTGAGGTCGAAGATATACAGGTTTTGCTCCCGAATGTAGGACAGATAGTTCCCTTTGGGTGAGAATTTTATATCGGTTTCGAACTCCGGCGTGGAGACGACCTTTATCGCTTTGGGGCTTTGAACTTTCCAGTAGTAGATATCGCCAGCCAGAGGAAAGGCTAAAGCGCTGCCATCTTTGGACCATTCGTAGTCCACGATGCCGCTTCCCGAAAGGCGCAGGCGTTCGCGGCGCGCTTTCTCCTCATCGGAGAGGTTCTCGTCGCCTTTGTGCAGGTCGTCGGAGTCAAAGAGAATCCGCGAGGTGTCGTCCTGGAGGTTATACTCCCAGAGGTCGAGACGTTCGTAGTCTGTCTCTTTACCCTTCAGAAAGGTCACGCGGGTGCCGTCCGGGGAGATCTTGAGGCCACGAATGGACTCTCCCTCGAGTGCCGGCGAGGAGTAGATGCGCTCCACGGTGAGTTCATCGGCCTGGCTGGACCAAGCAAAGCTGAGTAGGAGTGTGGCAACGATTACCAATTTCTTCATCCCGGGCTCTTTGGCAAGCGGGGGGATTGGTCCCTTCTGTTCGATCGTCTAGAGGTCATTTGAAGAATTGGCGAAATGTCTTAAGGGTAATCTATTAAAAGCTCATCTTTGCGTGAGGCCCCGCGGATTTTGGGGTTGCGGGCACGGACGGCCAGTTTTCGGAGGCCCCATGTTTTGTGACCGCGCCATCGAGTGTCTGCCACACCGATGAAGAAAGATATACGCTATGTTCCCACACCAAAGGCTGTGGTGGAGGGGATGCTCGACCTGTGCAAACTCGGCCCGGAGGACTTTCTGATCGATCTCGGATCGGGGGATGGTCGTATCCCCATTGAGGCAGGCGTGCGCGGTGCGCAAGCGCGCGGTATCGACATCGATAGGTCCCTCCTGCGCCGGAGCGAGTACAACGCCAGAGAGGCGGGTGTATCGGCTCGAGTCCAGTTCTACTGGGGGAATCTCTTTTCGGCCGATGTCTCTGAGGCGACCGTGGTGACTCTGTACCTGCGTCACAGAATCAACATGGATCTTCGCCCCAAACTCCTGAGCGAGTTGAGGCCTGGTACCCGGATCGTTTCTCACAGTTTTGAGATGGGCGACTGGGAGCCTGAGCGCGAGGTCGAGGTGGAGACAAAGCTCCTGTATTTGTGGACAGTTCCCTAAGCTAGGGACCCTCTAGGCAGGGGGGTTGGGCCTCATCCCAAACACCGCAGGACTTTATGATCCTATTGAATGCACATCAACTCAGCTATTCCTTCCCCGGCCGGACACTTCTAGACGGTGTCAATCTCAGCCTAAAGAAGGGGGACAAAGTAGGCCTTATCGGACGCAACGGAGCCGGTAAATCTACTCTCCTTCGAATCCTAACTGGCCAAATTACACCCGACTCCGGTGACCTCACCCTGCGCGGAGAGACCAAAGTGGCCTATCTCGAGCAGATGCCCGACCTCTCTGAGGAAGAGGGGCGAACGCTGCGCGAAGTCGTAGAGCGCGGGAACGAGGAGTTGCTGAAGGCAAAGTTCGAGTACGAAAAGTGCTGTGAAGAACTCGACACCGATGATGAGGACGAGAGACGCGCCCTCGAGAATAAACTCGACCGCCTGAC
>CAZVVF010000882.1:0-2668 GCA_964630575.1 uncultured Burkholderiales bacterium
GCGATGAGTTCATGCTGACCGTGAGCGACTTCAAAGCCCGCGGCGAAGAGCCGCCCGCGTTCCTCTTGGCAGAGTAGGCCGCCCTTGCGGCCACTCGGGTGTTCTTGGATGCCTAAATGTGACCGTCTCGCGTGGTATCAATACCTGTTGAAGAGCAAAAGCCTTCAACGGGCCACACACCTTTTGGCTCAGTCGGCCGAAACAGCATAGCCAAAGCGAGCCGCTGATTGCTCGACGAGGTGCCGGGCTACACTCTGAACCCCAGTGTGACTCATGAAGTTGGTGGAGGCGTCGAGAAACGCCGCTACGTAGTCGAGTTTGCTATCGGAGAAATCTGTGAACTGCTCCAACGCACCTACAACTCGCTCTCGGGTGAGACCCGTGCGTTCCACGAACCCCTGGATCGGTGAGGCCGCCTTGTTTAAGAGCCCCCCTATGAAATCAGATTTGGAAGCGATGTCTCCACCAGGAATGTGCTCTGCGACCTTTTTGAACAAGGCGTTCTCAGACCACGGCAATCTGGCACCATCCAACTGACTCGTGACCTTGCTCAAGAAGTCAGGGCCCAACGGGATGAGTCCATCAAACCCAATGATAGCCGCCAGGCGAAGTGCCGACTCATTGCTGTACTGGTCTCCCCCGAGGGAGTCGACCCAGGCTCCTACGGAATCCTTGGAAACTCCGTGAAGAGAGAGGTGAGCCAAAGCTTCCACAGTCAACTTTAGACACAGGTCCAAGGTCTGACTGGTGTCGGCCTTGGGGGTCATTGAGGCGAGGAAGGAGAGCACGGAATACTTGCTCCCGATCTTATCCGCTAGGCTCGCCGCTGCAACAGCCTTGTCGGCAGAATCGGTGAGTTGATAGAGCCAAACCGCGCGACGGGCTCCGCCTTGCTCCTGGTAGAGCTGGTCCACGTGGTTGGCGATCGCCTGCAGCCGTCCGGAGCGCACATCACCAGTCACAAGTTGAACCATGTCGTCCAAATCGTTGGTGTTCTGGTAGGAGCCAGGGATGACAAAATCCAAAGCAGAGAGGGAGAGGGTTGTGAGGCTTTTCTTGCTTAGCAAGCTCAGCTGGTGGCTGAGAGGTTCAGAGCTCATGGTTGCTTGTTCCTTAATTGAGGCAACCCTAAACTAAGGAAAGATCAGGCCTATGAAATTCGTTCCACTAGCTCTGAGCATAGCCGGCCTGCTCCTTGGCCCAGTTCTGGCCCGAGCGCTGCACAACTGCCCTCACCGAGGGAAAGTGTGGGGAGCTTTTCTGCTCCCGCTACTCGCCCTCGTCTCGCCCTCTCTGCAGATGCTGGCTCTGGGCACGAGTTTGGGAGCGGCCCTGGCAGCTGGACTGACCGCTCACCGACCGCTCTCACTGAGTTTTGTTGCGGTCTCGACCACCAACTTGGCGGTAACCCTAGCTATTCAAGGCCTGTAGTGTCGGCAGATTCTGTTTCTTCGATGGAATAGAAGCAGTTCAATCGGTCCATCACCCGTTCCAACTGGCGGACGTTGCTGCCTGTACCAAGATACATGAGGCGGTCGTATTCGCGCTTGAAGGTTGTCCACTCAGGAAGGGACTGACTGACGTCGTCGAGCTGTACAGAAAGCTCGCGCTCTAAGGCCCAACCCGCCTGTACGACGCGTCTGACTTGGAGAGGGTCAAGATTGGAGAGCGTCCCACCAAGAAGACCATAAGCGGGGAAACGACGATTCCCCAAAGTCGATGCTAGGTACCGTGCGCTTCGCACATCGATCAGAAGTTCGTGAATATTGCTGTAATCGCCATCTACATTGGCCGGAGCGAGCGGCATTTCGGCAAGGGCTCCTGGAACGATATTCGCCTGGCTCCCGAAGCGAAGCCGAAGTTGGGTCAACCGTTCATCCACCAGGGCGACCTCGCCCAGGACCTGCTGAATCTCCGTCTGCTCCGCCTCAGGCAACAAGACCCTAGAGGTGTCCACCCGCCTTGCTGCCGTGGAAAAACCTCTCTGCAGTTGCTCCACACCTCGAGCATCGTCACCTGCCAGAGCCGCCGAGAGCCGAGCAGACTCGGCAACCAGCCTATTGAGGTCATCAGCGGCCGTTTGCACCCCCCATGTCGAACCGCTCTGATAGCGAGCGGCCACATCCCGAGTCCGGCTTTCAATCGACTCAAGGGCGGAGCCGAGAGTTTGGGCACCAGCCCAGGAAATAGTCGCGAGCAACATCAGTGTATACGTCAAGAGACTTCTCATAGTCGTGATTATACCATCATCCTCGTCATAAGTTGCGAGAAGCAGAACTCCAAAGTCCTCACCTCCCGCCTCCGAGCCCCGCGCTATCGCGAACAAGGCACAAAAAGCGGAGCGGGTATGGGGAGGGCGTGTGTGGGTGGCCGGGAGGCGCGCGACGGGGCTGCAAAATGGCGTAAAAGGGGCGTAAAAGGGGCGTAAAAGGGCCGTAAAAGGGCCGCGCACCACCCACAACTGGATCATGATCCAGTCACCAGTGGTGCGAGCACCGAAAACGAACGCAATGGGCCCGCGAAGAGCCGCGCACCACCCACAGCCGGATCATGATCCAGTCAACAGTGGTGCGGGCACCTCGAGCACCGCAAACGAACGCGACGGCGGCCGCAAAGAGCCGCGCACCACCCACAGCCGGATCATGATCCAGTCAACAGTGGTGCGGGC
>CAZVVF010000883.1:0-2664 GCA_964630575.1 uncultured Burkholderiales bacterium
CAACCAGGATCTTGCCGTATCGGCTGCTGAGCACATCGCGAATACTAGAATTCCAGGAGAGAATCTTAAGGTTCTCAAAATCGAGTCGGCCGGCTACTTCACCATCAACGAGCGTCAGGTCGAGCATTACAAAAAGGGCCGAGTGTTTCTAGCCGGCGACGCCGCCCACGTCCACAGCCCGTTGGGTGGTCAAGGAATGAATACCGGGATGCACGACGCCAACAATCTGGCCTGGAAGCTGGCCATGGTGACCCAAGGATGGGCCAAAGAGTCTCTTCTGGAGACCTATCACGAGGAGCGCTATCCCGTTGGTAAGCGGTTGGTCCAAGCGACCTCTCGTGGAACCAAGCTGATCACCAGTCGCCGACCCATTGCCTCGACCCTCAGAAAGCAAGCCGCCCGCTTCCTTGGCAACCTCCCACCCATTCAAAACAAGGTTCGCAACACGCTCTCTGAGATCGAGATAAACTACCGAGGGCGGAGCCTCAGCCAAGAACCTAGCAACTTAGGCCCTGGATGGCGATTCCACAGGGGAACTCGGGCCGGGGAGAGAGCCCCGGACGCCTCGATTTTAAGAAATCGCGAAGAAGTGCGCTTGGCAACCCTGATGAGAGGCTGTCAGTTTCAGCTCTTGCTTTTCGGCGACCGATCCGGCGATTGCTGGCCCAGGCTTAGCAGCCTTGCCCGGGAGGTGGAAAAGCGATTCAAGGCGCTGGTGAAGGTCCACTTCATAGGCACCGAATCGGACCCTCCCGGAGACATCAGGAGTGCCTACGTGTTCGACCACAACGAAGAGTTGCACCATCTCTACGGAGCGAGCCAGGCTTGCTTCTACCTGATACGCCCCGATGGCTATATCGCTTGCCGAAACCAGTCACTCGAACTCCGAGACGTCATAAGCTATCTCGACAGGTGGTGTCTCGATCGGGAAGCCACGGTCTCTTGAGCCCTATGATCGCAGTCAAAAAGATCGAGCCTCAGGGCGAGGAGTACCAACGAGAAAGAGAACTCAGAAACCGAATTCTCCTACGTCCCATCGGAATCCCCGACTATGGATGGGAAAAAAAGGACGATACCTCCCATCACTTTGTGGCCATCCACAAAAACGAGGTGATCGGTTGCGTCCTTCTGTGGCCAGATCCCAGCGAGGATGGTGCTGCCCAGTTGCTGCAGATGGCCGTTGAAACGGATCACCAAGGTCGAGGCGTAGGGCGGCTCATGATCCAAGAACTGATCGAATTCGCCCAGCGGAGCGGTCTCAAACGAGTCTGGTGCCACGCCCGAGTCTCAGTAGAGACCTTCTACCGAAAACTTGGCTTTGCAGCCGTTGGTGAAGTGTTTCAGGAGGCAGACATCGATCACCGGATCATGGAAACGTTAATATAGCGTTAAAGAACAACCCACCGCGTCGAGGTATCTTTTAGGTGTGAGAATTCAGTCCACTCAAATCCCTCGCCGTCGAGCCCATGAATGCCACGAGCACAAACACGCTCACACCCACTCCAAGGACGGGCTACGGGTACCCGAAGCGGTCGTCGACCTGTCGCATTCGGCTCTCGAGGTTTACGCGCACCACGGTGGAAACGAGACGTTTGTGGGTGGAGCCAGTGCCGCGATCTCCTTGCTGGCAGCCGCGCGAGGGGTACAGAATTTTCGAGATGGCGGGCTTGAGCACCGCATCGAGGGCTTCGGAAATCTAGCCTTGGCGGCATCGAGTGGAATGGTCGCCTTTGACACTTTTACAGAATCACACGGCCACGAAGCCCACGATCACTCTCACGGCCACAGCCACGGCTTTGGGGTCATCGGAGCCCTCGAATGCCTCCACGGTGCAGCCGAGATAGCCGTCGGCTCCATGGAGACTCGAAGAGCCGACCGACGAGCCATCGGCCTGCTACGAATCGCCAAGGGCGCCGCCGCCATCGGCAGCCACGCCATTCCCGGTGCCGCAACAGCCCTTCAACTCGTTCACTTGGGCACTGTCTGCGCGCTGACCGCTCTAGACCCTCGTCATTAGCGAGACTGCCCATCCCGCTCCCGAGCGCGAACCTTTCGCCAACCTAGCTGAGCGAACACACCTTCGAAAAATGACCGAGAGTAAGCGAACTGGGTATAACCATACCTGGAGGACCTTTCATGAATAGCTCAAACGCACGAGACCTTATTGTACCGACTCACGATGCTGACCACTCAGTGGAGCACGAGGAGTCGGACAGCTCTCATGCTCTACAACCTATCCTCAACTGGATTTTTGAAGACGCTCGCCAAGCCCCAAACCTCTTTCTTGGGGACTGCCTGGTACCAGGAGGCGGCGAATAGCCTGGCGCTGGTTTCGGAGTTAAGCCAAGGCTGATGCCCGACAGTATCACCCCCCTGACCCGCTTGATGGGGATGGAGACCGAGTACGCTTTCCTGTACAAGCCGACTGACCCGGCCCACCCTTCCAAGAGATTTCTTGCCCAGATCCTAGAGGAAACTCTGGTGGAGCGGTTGGGTGGAGCGCACGCCACAGAGGGCTACTTTCTAGGCAACGGGGGGGCCGTCTCCTTTGAGCACGGGACCGGAGCGGGAGCCTCCGGTCTTTTTGAGATGGCGACCCCGGAGTGCTCGGGTCCCGCTCAGCTTCTGCTCTACCAGACGGCACAGCACCGAATCCTCGAATCC
>CAZVVF010000884.1:0-2662 GCA_964630575.1 uncultured Burkholderiales bacterium
CTCTTCTTTTTCATCGCAGCCGAGGAGCCCAAGCGACCCTCGTTCTCACCCGTGTCGCCAACCCGCTCGAGTTTGGAGTCGTGGTCACCGAAGAGGATGGTAGGATCGTTCGCTTCTTGGAAAAGCCGAGTTGGGGCGAGGTTTTTTCCGACACCGTCAACACCGGAATCTATATTTTGGAACCCGAGGTCTTCGACCTCATTCCCGCAGGCGTGGCCTCGGATTTTTCCAAGGACCTTTTCACCAAAATGTTGGAATTGGACCTCCCGCTGTTCGGCTACGTCGCCGACGGTTACTGGTGCGATATCGGAAACCTTGAACAGTACCGCCAGGCCAACCGAGACCTGTGCGAGGGCAAGGTTCATCTGACCCTTCCAGGCACTCCCCTCAGAAAGGGTATCCTGGTTGGGAAAGGGACCCAGATCCATCCTGGTGCCGAGCTCGAGGCTCCCCTCGTGATCGGCCGCAACTGTCGCATCCGAGAGGGAGCCCGCCTTTTAGAGGGCACCGTCTTGGGGGACAACTGCATCGTTGAGGAGGGTGCCACACTCCATCGCGACGTCGTTTGGTCAGACACCTTCGTGGGTCGAAAGGTGCACTCAAAGGCCGCCATTCTGTGCCGAAAGGTCACCCTCAAGTCTCACGTGTCCGTGGGCGAAGGTGTGGTCATTGCCGACAACGTCACCATTGGAGAGGGAGCCACGCTCTACGCCGGAGTGAGAGTTTGGCCAGAGAAGAGTGTGGAGCCAGGGGCCAACGTCTCGCTCTCTATCGTGTGGGGCAAGAAGTGGCCCTCATCCATGTTCTGTCGAGAGGGGATCACCGGCCTCGGCAATATTGAGATCACCACGGAGTTCGCCCTCAAATTGGGGTCCGCTTACGGCTCTTTGCTGGCAAAGGGGTCCACGGTGACCATGGCCCGAGACAACCATCCGGCCGCGCGAATGATCAATCGTGCGCTCATCTGTGGCCTCGTCTCGGTGGGAATCAGCGTTCGCGATCTGCGCATAACACCGACTCCCATGAGCCGCTTCGTGCTTCGCAGCACCCCCGCCATGGGTGGTATCCACTGTCGTATTTGCAAAGAGGATGTGCGCAATCTGCAGCTTCAGTTCTTTGATGAGCGAGGCGTGAACATCAGTAGCAACGTCGAGCGCAAGATCGAAAACTCGTTTTTTCGCGAAGAGTTTCGCCGAACCCTGATGGACGAAGTGGGTCAGATCGAATTCCCCGCTCGGGTCTTGGAACAGTACAGCGAAGAGTTCTGCTCAAGGCTGGACCTCAACCAGTTGAAAGAAGCAGGCTTCAAGGTTGTGGTCGACTATGGGTCGGGTGGCTCCTCGATCGTCCTGCCCCGAATCTTGGGGCGAATCGGATGCGAATCGGTGACTCTCAACGCTCACCTAGATCCGGTGAGGGCCCGTGAGACGTCCTACGATTCCAAACTCCGCATCAAACAGTTGTCCGACATCGTCACCACCCTCAGAGCCGACCTCGGTGCCTCCATCGACCCGGATGGTGAGCGCCTGATCCTCGTCGACGACAAGGGCGAGACCATCGACGGCCCGAGCCTACTTCTGATGATGGCGATGCTGTTGTCGCAAACCGAGCCCGGTACTCTCGTAGCCGTTCCGGTATCGGCCCCGGATGCCCTGGAGTCGATACTCGAAGCCAACGGTGGACGCGTGATACGAACGGGCGTGGCGCTGCGCCCCCTGCTTCACCGTAGCCAACTGGGCCGGGCCCGTATCGGACTGGCAGGAACAGCCGATGGGGAGTTGCTGTTCCCCGAATTTTGCTCGGGCTTTGATGCCATGTTCAGCTTCGTGAAACTCCTCGAACTCTTGGCTCAACACAAGAGCGCCCTCTCAGAGGTTCACGCCATGACCCCCAAGAGCCACCTTGCCAAAATGGAGTTACCCTGCACAACATCTGAGAAAGGCCGCCTCATGCGGCAACTTCTCGACCGCTTCAAAGAGAACAAACTGGAGATGACCGACGGTCTCAAAATTCGCTTTGACAGCGGATGGGTGTTGGTCGTCCCCTCCTCTTCCCAGCCGAGCATCATGCTCTGGTCCGAGGGCTGTGACCCCACCGAGGCCGAACGGCTTATAGAGGAGGTCGCCGAAGCACTGCGAGAGCTCCTCGGAGCCCCCTCCCCAACCGATGAAAGCATGCCGCCGGCTCCCTCCTCCTTGACATCCATGCTACCGGAAGAGAAAGCCTTCCACTTCTGGAACGGCGAGCGATACTTAGGGGTGAGGGCTCGAACCTTCATTGAGTTTCTCGACACCCTGCACTATATCGACAACGCTTCCCTGGCCTATCATTTCAAGCGCGGGGATTTCTCCAATTGGGTCGAGCACGAACTGCACGACACCTGGCTCGCCGAGCAGATCCGTGTTTTGGAAGCTGACAGCGACGTCAAGGATTCTCTGCGCAACAGCCTCGTCACTCTGCTCACGCAGTCGGTCCATCACAGGACCCGAGAAAAAGAAGTGGAGAGAAAATAGCCCTTTCGGCAGCGCCCTAAATCTGCCCGGTGCGACCCTCTACAGGTCGTAGATGCCAAGCTGGTAGAGCAAGGCCACCAAGTAGCGCGGAAAGACCTCTTCCAAGCGTTGTTTGGGAGGCCCGGATTTGCCTCTCTGCAGTATGGAGA
>CAZVVF010000885.1:0-977 GCA_964630575.1 uncultured Burkholderiales bacterium
AAGAGCGCGATATCGAATTCGTTTATCAGTACGAGTCGATCAGGCTTCGCGCGAACGTCTTTTTTGATCGCGGTAATCTTTCTGCGACTTTCAAGATGCTCTCGAATCGACCGCCGGAACTCGAGAATCTAGGTCTTCCCAAAGCCTTTTCGGGTCTTCTCAACCGCCCCTCTGGGCTGGTTTTGGTCTGCGGCCTACCGGGTTCAGGGAGAAGCACCACTCTCACAGCATCTCTGGACTATCTCAACAGAACCAAACAGTTGCATCTCGTTTCTTTGGAAGACCGTCTGGACTTCACCCACGAGGACCGACGAAGTTTGGTGACGCAGAGGGAGATGGGCGCCGATATCGTCTCCTTCAGCCAGGGTGTTAAACGGGCCATTGGTCAAGATTCCGATGTCGTCTTTCTTTCCGACCTGGCCGACAAGGCGACCATGGAGGCTGTGTTCTCTGCGGTGGATTCAGGCTTGCTGGTGGTCGGTTCGATCACAGCCCAGAATCCCGAAGATGCGATTCCTCGCCTGATCAATCTTTTCCCAGAGTCGGAGAGGAAAATGAGGGCTCGACTCTTCTCTCGTTCTCTTCAGGGGATATTGTCGCTCAAGCTTTTTGACCGAGTCGATGGCGAGGGACAGATCCCGGCCTCAGAGCTTCTGTTGGCCAATAGCACAGTGAAGAGATTGATTGAGGATGCCAATCTTTCGGCGCTCTATCGTCAGGTTGTAAACGGTGGCTCGGAAGGTATGCAGACCTTTGCAGATTCTATCGAGCGATTGATCGAGACCGGGATGATCGACGCTGAGGTTGGAAAAGCAGAATTGGAGAGGTTGTCCGGAGGACGCCGAACGTCTGGCGCTTCTGCCTCAGCAGGCTCTTCCAAAGCGCCGGTTCTCTCGCGTGCTGAGAAGCGGCTCGAGCCTACGGTTCCCTCCATCGTGGAACCTGTGTCCACGCCGGCGCCCCCCCCCCCCCCCCCC
>CAZVVF010000885.1:987-2658 GCA_964630575.1 uncultured Burkholderiales bacterium
GAGTAGCCCACCCGCTAGCTATTCGTCCGGAGAATCCCAGAGTGTTCCTCCCAAAAGCTCCTCCAAGGAGACTGAAGCTTTTGGTGAAGAGGATACTCTCATGAACTGGTTGTAGGCGCTTTGTTTGGACCCAAGGGTTTTGGAGACCCTTTCGGAGATCAGGCGCCACCGGCACCAACTCTTCCCCCGATCGTTAAAGCGTTAGCTGACGTCACCGAGAGAATTCAGCGGACTTGTATCGAGATCGGTCGCGACCCTTCCTCGGTACGTTTGGTGGCGATCACGAAAACTCGCACCGTTGAAGAGATCAAGTTAGCCCTCGATGCTGGTGCTGAGGACCTCGGCGAAAACTACATTCAAGAAGCTCGCGAAAAGGCCCGGAAGTTACCTGGGGCGCGTTGGCATATGGTCGGCAATCTCCAGAAGAACAAAGTGAATCTGGCCGTGGATCTGTTTGAAGTGATCCATTCGCTCGACAATCTGGGTCTGATCAGGCGCTTGGAGAAGCGTTGCCAAGCCCGACATCGCCGTCTGACTGGCCTTCTTCAGGTCAATTTCAGTGAGGAAAAGTCGAAGCACGGATTGGCGGCGGGCGAGGTCATGACTCTGCTTGAGGAGTTGGCCGAGGACCCCCCTGAATACTTGAGACTGTCCGGCTTGATGACGATTCCACCGCCCGTAGAGGACCCTGAGTTGAACCGTCCCTATTTTAAGCAAGCGGCTGAGCTTCTTGCTGAGATCCAAGCGAGAAACTTCAGCTTCTGGCATGGCGGAGAGCTCTCCATGGGGATGAGCGATGATTATTTGGTGGCCATTGAAGAAGGAGCAACCTTGATTCGACTCGGTCGCCGCATCTTTGGCGACCGTCACTAGCACTTCATTTCCCTTTCAGGAAGGGTTGAAAACTTTTCACGCAAACTAGTGTTCTGAGATGTTCTACTTGATGAGGGTATTCTACCGACTCTAACAGTAGACGATATTCCGGGCGGAGGCTCGATTATATGGCAGGACGAGTGATGGATAGCTTAAGACGGTTTTTTACATTGGAAGAGGAAAGTTACGCACCCGAGTCTCAGGATTCTGACCAGTTGGATCTTTCGGACTACTCCGTGAGTGCGGCTGAGCATCCGGTTCCAGAGGTTCGAAGTGGCCGCAAGTTGGTGGGATTGCCGACGGCTGCGACTCAAAAGAAGCAAGAGATCGTGGTACTCGAGCCTGCGTCCTTTGCTGATGCTCGCGATATTGCAGAGACTCTCAAGCTCAAGAAGTGCATCTTGCTCAACATGCGCAAGACTGACAAAGAGCTGGCTCGGCGCATCGTGGACTTTCTCTCAGGAATAAGCTACGCCATTGAAGGGCAGTCGCAAAAGGTTGCCGACCAGATCTATCTTTTTACTCCTGGACACTTTGATATCATCATCCCTACTCACGATCAGTTCGGTGGGGCGAAAGATGAGAGCACAATGAAATCCGGAGAAGGCTTCTAAAGTCCGTAAGCCTACAGCCTAGACTTCTCCCGGTCGTGGGGTCCAGGCTTCTGTTCCTTCGTCGTCGTCGTCGTCCCAGTCTCCAAAGCTCTGGCCGCTGGGGTCGAGGCAAAATCCTCCACTTTGTCCGCCGGAGCTCATGTCGCCACCGCTGGCTGAGGACTCTCCTGCTGTGGCGGCTGGG
>CAZVVF010000886.1:0-2652 GCA_964630575.1 uncultured Burkholderiales bacterium
TGGCGAGTCCCTGGCTCGAAGTTCAACTCCCCGCTCTCGACGCTAAAATCGATCAGCTCTTGTCGGCTGAAGGCGCGCAGAGGCTCGTTGCTGATCAGCTCGACCACGTCTGGATCGACCACGTAGTCCTTGTAGCCGGAGGTGTTGCTGATCAGCATTCCCACCGTGACTCGGTCGGCCGCTAGTAGGTCGGGCATCCACTTAGAGATCTTATCATCGAGCGAGATATCACCCCGCTCCACCAAGCGCATGAGGAGGGTCCCTAGGAAGGTTTGCGAGATTCCGCCGATTCGGACATGCATGTCGGTGGTGGCTGGCACGTTGGTCATGGACTCACCCAGAGCGACGGTCAACACCTCTTCCTCACCAACGCGAACCGTCGCCAACAGGGCCTTGACCTTGGAGCTGGCTTTGAGCTCTTCGAGCTGGGTTCGTATCTCTGTGCTGTCGAGGTTGGGAGGGGGCAAGAGAGGATCCGCTGAGACGTTGAGACTGCTGTGTCCGCAGGAGCTCAACAGGACAACGGCCAGCCCCGCTATGAAGTGTTTGGTGAGTAGGGTTATACCGGCGCGAGTATGGAGACCAAGAACGTTCTTTTTCATAGGGAAGAATGCGGCGAATCTTCATGTCAAACCTTCCGAGTCTCACTCGATTTTTGGAAGCGTGCGGGGCGCGATTCGGTCCCTTGAGGAAGGCCTTTTTTACCCCTCAAAGGAACCTGTCTGCATGAAAAAAGCCCCCTCAGAATCCGTTATGGAAACCTTGCGACAACGAGCCGCTGCGCGTCCTCGGACCATCTTTTTGCCAGAGTCCGACGACGATCGGACTCTGGAGGCCGCTAGCCTTCTCGACCAGCGCGGTCTGGTCAAGGTGGGGCTGATAGGGGAGAAGAGCCGCGTTCTGGCCCGAGTGGAGAGTTTGGCTCTGAGCTGGGGGGACATCCCGGTCGTCGACCCTGCCACCGATGCTAACCGTCATCGCTGTGAGGAGGCCTACTTTCAGCGCCACCGTCGCCGAGGTATGACCGAGGCGGACGCGGTCGCCCAGCTCCAAGACCCGCTCTATTACGCCAACATGATGGTCAATCTGGGCTTGGCTGACGGAACGGTGGCCGGGGCCACCAACACGAACGCCCATACTGTGCGCTCGGCCCTGCATTGCCTGGGAATTAAGCGCGGACTTCGCACCGTTTCGAGCTTCTTTCTCATGGAGAAAATGGGCTCGTCGTTCGGCGAAAAGGGAGCCCTCTTGTTTGCCGATTGCGGGGTGGTGGTGGACCCCACGAGCGACCAGTTGGTCGAGATCGCCATGACCACAGCCGAGAGCTGCCGTCAGTTCTTGCGAGTCGAGCCGCGCATCGCGCTGTTGAGTTTTTCTACCAAGGGCAGTGCCAAACACAAGTCGGTGGATAAGGTCTCGGCTGCGCTTGAGACCCTCAAGGCGCGTGCACCGGAACTGATGGTGGATGGTGAGTTGCAACTCGACGCGGCTCTGATCCCGGAGATCGCCTCAAAGAAGGCACCCGATTCTGAGGTGGCGGGCAGGGCCAACGTCTTGATTTTTCCCGACCTCCAGTCAGGCAATATCGGCTACAAGATCGCTGAGCGAATGGGAGGCTACACAGCGGTGGGTCCGATTCTGCAGGGGCTCGAATCGCCGTCCAACGACCTTTCGCGCGGCTGCAAGGCGGCCGATATCGTGGATGCTGCCGTCATCACCTCGCTCCAGGTTTGAGACGAAGGCTCTGGGTGAGGGGTGGTAGATGGACCCTGTTGTGCCGAACTCTGAGATGAAGGGGCCGGATCCTCGCCTGGTGCGCCGAGCCCAACTCGCAGACTTGCCTCAGCTCGAAGCGCTCAAGCGCGGCATGGGGTATTTTCCCTCTCTCTTCTACGATAGACAGAGCTATTTTCAGAGTTCTCTGGAGCGCTTGAGAGAGTATCTCTCTAGAACTGAGGAACTTCCTGACTGTCGTCTCCTGGTGCTGGTGGAGGACCAGAAACCCTGCGGATACCTCATGTTTGTGGTCGATGAGGAGCACGGTGTGACCCACCAACGGCAGAGCCGGATTCTGGACTTTGCCGTATCGAGTTTCGCCGACCTACAGGCCTTGACGATCAGAGCTCGCAAGATCGTGACGGCTTTCGAAAACGACTACATGGTGGTGCCGCTTCTGGCCTCTGACCGGCGTCGCCAGGTGTGGTTTTATCGCTGCGGTTTTCGCGCCGAGCAGCAGCGCTCTGTGAAGCCCATCCCGCGCGGACACCAGGGAGCTTCGAACCCTGCATTTGGCTTGCGCCGGGCTCGTAGCGAGGACCTTCCCGCTATTCTCGAGGTCCACTCGGCCTACTCCCACGCCTATCTCCCGGCCGGTAGAGACGTAGACCTAGAGAGCCTCGAGTTTCGCTACCAACTGACCTACCTAGCGTTGGACCTCGACGGCTCGGACGGTTCCCACTACCTGGTGATGGAAGAGGAGTCCTCGGGGGCCTTGGCGGGCTACATCTTCGTTCAGAGCGGCCCCGTTTTCGGTGACCAGAAAGGCTACTATATGTACGATATCGCGGTCGCTCCAGCCTTTGCCGGTCGAGGGCTCTCTCGCTACCTGGTGGGGGCAGCCGAGACACTGGCAGGCCGCGAGGGAGGATTGCT
>CAZVVF010000887.1:0-2651 GCA_964630575.1 uncultured Burkholderiales bacterium
TTTAACGCGGCTAATGCCAACGTTCTCTCCGTCGACAAACCTTTCGCGACCACCGTTGTGGTCGAGGACGTTCCCGTCAGCGCCACTCGCGTCGTCATCACGACCTACGGACCTGGTGGCATCCCCTTGGCCACCATCGAAGCACCTGTCACGGTGGTCGGTGGAAGCAGTGTCACCGTGGACCTTTCTGGAGCCATCATCACTCCCATCGCCCCTCCTGGGCAACTGATCGTTGAGCCTTCAACCCTGACCTTCGCACCCGGAGGACTCATCGGAGCAGTCGACGATATCATCAATCTCCTCGCTGTCGGAGACCCCATCGACAACGTCGCCTTCTTCCGAGCTTACTTCATCCCCGAAGGAGAGACCCAACGACTCGATGTCACCGCACGAGTTGGTGTGAATTTCAGCAACTTCTACCCGGCGACGTTCGGAGCGGACAGTTTCACCTACATCAACGTGGCCGGTGAAGGACTCGCTATCACCTCGAATCCCCTAGCTCCGACCCCACCGTTCGGCGGAACGGCCACCATGACCGTAACCTATATCCACGACGGTCTGGTCTACAGCGACGATGTCGAGATTTCTCTCGAGAACCCAAGTCTGGTCGGAGTCGAGTTTCTCTCGGCCCAGGACGGAACCTTGACCCTACCGGCCAGCGGTGCGACCGAGTTCGAAGTGACCAGCGTGGCTCTCTACAGCAATGGTTTTAGACTCCCCATCCTGGACTTCGACGGGGCTCAGTTCTCGCCCATTCCAGATACCTTTACCCTGGCCGTTCAAACGCCGGCCACCGGTCTCAACCTGGTCGACGGAGACATTCCCAATGGTGCTCTTACGACCACAGGCGGAGGAGCTGGTCAAACAGCCACTCTAGCGGTCACCGCTAACGGAGACCCTACCGTACTCGGGACCTTGGAGGTCAACCTCATCGACGCCACGGCCGTCACCGAGGTAGCCCTACAGGTCTCGCCAACCGCTCTCAACCCTACCGCTTCTTACACGGTGACCGTGACCTACAACGACGCGGCGAACACCACTGAAGAGATCACTGGAAACTGGTTCCTGGTGGAATCGTTCAACGGTCCTGGCGAGGTCTCACCTCAGGGACTCCTGCCCTCAGTAGGCAAACTCCTCGGTGTTGTAAGAGGACTGACGGAAGTCAGGATCGACGACGACCTCGGAACTGGAACCGTCACCAGCTTTCTCAACAATGCCGTCGGCTTGGCCGGTTCCGACAGCGACGCCAACAACAACTTTGTTGAGGTGGACGTTCTCTCCACTGTGCCTCTGTCACTCATAGGTGGTTTCATCTAGCATCAGGTTAGAGGAAACTGACAACAAAGGGCTCGACACCTCCCAGGTGTCGGGCCCTTTTTCCTTAGAGATGGCGCTTTTTCACTATGCCAGTTGCAGGATGCCCCCCAAAAGGAGCCGCCGACCCTATCCCCGATCGAGCCTGGTTGCGATCAATCCATAGAAGGACTGGTCCGCCCCCTGAAAACTCCAGCCCAGATGCTGCTGGCACGAAGCGCAAACGACAACCCGCCAAGCACAACCTGCAAACCAAGTGGCCGCAGTCGTGGCTGGGCCAAGAGCTGAGCACCCCTCAGCCCTCCCAAAGCACTGAAGGTGGAACGAGTAGCCAGCCGGATTGCGAAAGGTATGATCGTGACAGCCTCCCACCTCCATGGCCTCACTTTCTCGGGTCAGGGTCGCTCCGCAATCTCGACAGAGGACCAATCGCTCAGGCTCGGGCTCTGGTGCCACCAGCGACGACCCCTCGGCGGCGACATCCTGGGTCACCTCGAGTGCCGAAAAACAGTCGCTCAAAAGAACAGTCCGCATCGTCTCAACAGAAATCCTAAACTCAAAATCCTATGGGCCTCGACGCCCTTTCCATTGTACAGCAAAACCCCATCCAGGTGCCACGGCCCCTCGGAGTCGCGAGCCCAGACCAGACCGAGCCTCGCCGTCGGTGATCCAGGGTCTGGAGAAAAATCACATTTTTCCGGTGACAACTGTCACTGAAACGCGCTCTGGACGCAGCTAGTATAAGGACATCGAAACAAAACACCTGGAGACGAATAAAATGCCAACCCTAAATCTAGCCAAAGCCAAAAACACCTGGATCAACACCAACCGAGCCAACTCCGAGAACGGATGGGATCCGAACAAGCTCGTAGTCCCCGGCTATGACAACGGACAGACTCCCCAAAGTCGAGACTCCCAAAATCAGAATCCACGCGACACGGTCGACCTTCGAAAACCAGAAAACCAGCACACGAAAGACGAGAGCAAGCTTCAATGGTTGCGGCGACAAATGGGGTTCTAGTCCGAGCGAATCTCGCTAGGCTCTAGAGAAGAGCACACAGGTCGGCGCCGGGAAACGGGGCCGACTTTTTTCTTAGGTCTGCGACTCTGGACTCAGCATTCTCAGCAAAGCCAGGCGGTCGACTTTTCCCAAGGGATTCCTCGGGATGGCCGTGACCACATGGATGCTGCGAGGAATCTTAAAACGTTCGACACGCTTACTGAGCCATTGCTTCAGAGAGGCCCCGTCGAGCTCTGCTCTTGAACGAGCCACCACAACCGCGACCATACGCTGGCCAAAATCAGCGTCGTCGACAACCAACACCGCCACCTCTGCG
>CAZVVF010000888.1:0-2649 GCA_964630575.1 uncultured Burkholderiales bacterium
GTGCCACGTGGATCGGTGGTCGTGCTCTATATGAGCGCTGCCGAGACTGGCATAGACGTGCCCGAGGTTGTCGGGAAAACCCGCTCCGAAGCTGAGGATGTCCTCAGGCGAGCGGGGTTTGAGGTCTCCTTCACGGAGGCTCACTCCGATGCCGTTGAGGTCGGTAAGGTCATTTCGCAGAACCCATCGCCCCCGGCTCGTTTGGCCTCGGGACAGACTGTCGCCCTGACCGTATCGGGAGGCAAGGGCGAGCAGACCGTTCCGAACTTGGTTGAACTCACACCAGAGTTGGCCCGCGAACAACTCCAGAAACAGGGTCTTGAATTGGTCGTCCTCCAAGTCGCTCAGGCCGGTTTTAAAGAGGGCGATACCGCCACCGTTCTTCGTCAAGAGCCCACGCCTGGGACCAAACTCCCTGTGGGCTCCCGGGTGACAGTCTTCGTTCCCATCCCAGCACCGATGCCAGACCGCCCGACGGACCCGGGCTCAACGGCTCTTCACGCCCCTCGGCTGGAGGGCTTGACGGTAGCCCAGGCGCGAGAGTTGGCCGCATCCGAGGGGGTTGCCCTGGAACTGGCCGAGGCGGCTGAAGAATCCAGTGTGATCACTTTTCAGGACCCGCCTCCTGGGGATCCCCTGGACGGGACCTCCGGGAGCGTCCTCGTGCGCACAGCCGTGAGCGCTGTGGTGCCTGGACTCTCCGGCTTATCCGAAGCCGAGGCCCGAGCCAGGGTGGATAAAGCCGATCTGACGATCGGGAGCGTGACCAAGAGTTACGGCCCCGTTGCTGGCGAGGTCCTGGGTCAAAGACCTAGCGCCGGTATTGAGGTTTTAGCAGGGAGCCAGGTGGACTTAGTCGTGGCGGACCCGTCGATGGCACCGGACTCGGCCCGCCTTCCGGTACCAAAGCCCACGCCAGCTTTCACTCCGGCCCCCTGGGTGGAATGATGAAGATTCGCAGGGAGCTGACCCGTTTTGGGTAATTGTGGGCACGGTGGAAGTGATATGAGCCAAGAGAACACAACAGAGGACGATTTGATTTTGCAGCAGGCCCCTCTCACGGAGTCAGCGGCGGCGTCAGGCCATCGTGTCATAAGGATGCTGTTGCCCTTTCTGGTTGCCTTGCTCTTGATCTCGGCGACGGTTTGGTCCCTAGGGGTCTTTGGGCTTACGACCTACCAGACTTACTTTTCCATACCGGAAGAGGTTGTGGTTCCCGAGGTTACCAACCTCGAGATCAAAGAGGCCTACGAGGCCATCGAAAAGGCCGGTCTGAAGCTTCAGGTTCACGAGTCGCGCTACGACAAGAAAGTCAAGAAGCGCATCGTTCTGAGTCAGGACCCGGCCGGTGGCAAAATGGTGAGGCAAGGGCGAACGATACTGGTCGTGGTCTCCCTCGGACCTGAACTGATGGCTGTCCCCAAGGTCACAGGCGACTCCTTGAGAACGGCAAAGATCGCCCTCAGTAACAGTAAGCTGAGATTGGGAAAGGTGACCTTTGAGGAGGCCGCTTACGGTCAGGACGAAGAGGTCGTGAAGCAGAACCCCGCCGCTGGTAAGGACGTTCCTCGGGGACAAGAGGTCCACCTGACGGTACGGCGAGGGTGGCACTAGGAGATGAGTGTGGCAAACGGTTCCATTCTGGTCGCTCCGTCGCTTTTGGCCAGCGACTTTAGTCAGCTCGGCGCCGAGGTCGAGCGATGCAACGAGGCTGGCGCAGACCTTCTGCATCTCGATCTGATGGACGGTCACTTTGTACCAAACCTCAGCTACGGGTTCCCTGTGATAGAGAGTCTCGCCAAGAGGTTCCCCGACTGTAAGCTCGACGTCCACCTGATGGTGTCCAATCCGCAGGACTACGTGGAGCGGTTAGCCCGAATTGGGGTCTATCAGATCTCGGTCCACTGGGAGGCTTGCACCCATCTTCACCGAGTTCTTTCTGCCATTCGCGATGCCGGAGTACGGGCAGGACTCGCTTTCAATCCCCATACGCCTATTTCCGGCGCGAAGTGGGTTCAGGATCTTGTGGACTGCTATCTCATCATGACGGTCAATCCCGGTTTCGGCGGCCAATCCTTCATCCACTCCCAGCTCCAGAAGGTGCGGGACGCGAGGGCTTTGGCCGAAACTCAATCGCGGCCGGTCTTCGTTTCTGTGGATGGAGGCGTCGACGCCCAAACCGGTCGACTGAGCGTGGAGGCCGGGGCCGACCTGTTGGTGGCGGGCAGTTATCTTTTTGGTGCTTCGGATATGGGGTCTAGAATTGCAGGGTTGAAGACGTTAAGTGATTGACACCCGTGGACCGACCGCTCGCGCCCTTGTAGGTTTGTTGGCGCTCTGGACGCTCGGTTGCGAGCCTCCCGAGCCAAGGGAGGTCCGCATGTCGCTCGCGGCCGTGAATACGGCGGATAAGATCCTGGTTTTAGAGGGGCAGACAGACCTGCCACCAGGCTCGAGAGTCACCTGCGAGCTGAAGAATCGGGATGGAGAGTCGCTCCAGAAAGACACCTCAGTGGTGCGCAACGGAAGCTTCTTTTTTGACTTCGACCTCGGACGCTTGAGCGAGTTCAGTTCCTATCAAGCCGTTGTGGTGTTCGACCCCTCTCGGGCGCCGATCGGGGTTCGCCTTTTGACTGGACTCAACGGCGA
>CAZVVF010000889.1:0-2648 GCA_964630575.1 uncultured Burkholderiales bacterium
TACGATGGCAATCAGAACGTCCAGATTCAGAACAAAGGCAATCAGATCACAGGTCACAGCTATAACCCGTGGGAGACGCGCGCTTTGGAGGCCAATCAGTACGACGGTGAAACGGCGATCTTCAGAACCAATCGAAGCGGCGCTGCCACTTACGCCAATATCTATTCTCAAGACGCTGATTTTGGCGTAACTCGCTCCTACGAGGCCATCGCTACCACAGGTGGACGCTATGGAGAGGACCCGGGACACGTTCACGACCACTACGACGGTCTCTAGAGGTCCCGAGTCTCAGCGAGACTAGAATCCCTTGCAAGTGGGCTCATAAGATTCTGGGCCTTGGAGTCAAACCATGTCTAAAAACCTCGTAACTCTGATCGCGGATTGGAGTGAAGGTTCGCTCGATGATGAGACGCTTCTGAGAGCTTTCGATTCTGCCCAAGAGAGTATCCGTGGGCATCAGGAGGGCTTTGGCCTGAGTGTGGAAGCCTTGGAGCCGAAGCAGTCTGATCATTGTGAACCCCTCATCGACTTCGCGATGCAGCTTCTCGACGATCTCAATGACCACGTTGAGCAAGGGCGCCTGGCCATAAAGCAGGGGCAACGAAACGCGTTGTTTATAGCTGGAGACCAGATCCGTCGAGATTCTTTCCAGCTCAACCAAGCCTTCCTCGAGTTTCGAAACCAAGCCTTGCTGTCGCTCGGGCCAACGGGGATCCCGAATCTCAACCTGCTGCTCTCGCTGCAAAAGAAGTTCCAAGAGAACCCTTCAGCGACTGCGAAAGCGCAACTGATAAAAGCTCTCGAGACCGAGATTTTGATGAATCAGGCGAGTCTGGAAAGGGCTGAGGCCGAAGACCCCGATATCGACTTGCTCCCCACCCTCAAGCGCGTTTTTGAAGAGCAACAGAGCTGCCTCAAAGGTTTTGTCGCGGCTTTGCAGAGGGACGAGGACATCGATTTTTTCCCTTATATCTTGGAGCTGCAGGCCACCTACAGTGAGATTCAGAGGCTTCTGCCCTCCATCGCCCGCAGTCAGCAGGTCAAGGGAGAAACGGATTTCTCCGACCTGAACCTTCTGATCAGACTCCTTCGAGACGTCTCAGCCGGTGCGGTGGGAGACGAACCCCTCATCGAGGTCCTAGAGAGCGTGGAGGAGAGCTTTCCAAAATTCTTGGAGGTCCTAGAAAAGCGTCAATCATCCGAGTCGTCGGCTCTGGTGAAAGACGAGATCGACAAAGCTCTGGACTCCTTTGCAGATTTTGAGGAGGGTATCGAGTCCGTCTATGGCTTCTTTGAGAGTCGGGACGTCTCCGCGCTGAGTGTGGCCCAAGAGCACTTCCTGGGCTTTGCTTCTGTCCTTTCAGAGGCGCTCGCCAACATCGGCTCCCCGAGTCAATCCGAGTCTCAAGACACCTGCTTGATGTGCGGTGCACCGAAGCAACCCGGCGCTGTGCGGTGTCCCAAGTGTCGCGCTCCCATCATCAGCCTGGCTCAATCGCCCACGAGCCAGGTGGTCGCGCAAGAGTCTGCTCCGCCTTCTCCTCAAGAGAACGAGAGCTTGCTGGTGACCGAGCAGTTGGCTAGGGTTTACGGTGCGGTTGACAAGATCGCCGCTGATCGCATGGGGGATGAGGAGTTTTTGGCTGAGATTCACCGTTTTGAGAATCACATGAAGACAAGTCTAGACGACCTTCCTCCTTTGGCGGAGCGGCCCGACCCAAACACTCAGCGCCAATACGAACACTTTCAAGCCGCCATCATGAATATCGGAAGCGGCACAAACCTGCTAAAGAAGTTCGTCGCAGAGCGTGACCAAGATCTTCTCAAAGAGGGGGTTCTGAGCATCGACCGTGGGGCGAGAGTTCTGAGCCGACTCGGTGAGGGCCACCGCTAGAGGGGTCTCTCCATCGGCCTGAGTGAGAGCCGATCTAAGGCAAGTCTCGAAGGCACTCCAGGAGGATCTCCGATATGGAGATGATCTCCAGATCTTTTCCGCCGAGTTCGACAGCTCGGGGGTGAGTATCCGTGGCTACGAGTCTCTCGAAGAGTCCAGAGGAGGTGAGTCGATCCAGGGCCCCGTCGGGCAGCACCCCGTGGGTGGTGATGGCACTGACCTCCTTGGCCCCAGCTTCGCGATAGGCCTTGGCCGCTTGGATCAAGGACCCCCCGGTTCGAATCATGTCGTCGTAGATGACCACTGTTTTGTCCTGGACCTTGGCTTGAACTTCGGCGACTTCAACTCGGTCACAACTGAGGCGGCGTTTGAGAATAAAAGCCGCGCCAACACCGAGGTCGTTGGCCAGAGACTCCACCCACTTGGCTCGTCCTGAATCGGTGCAGGCCAGTACAAAATCCTGGCCTCCAAGGTCGCGACAAGCCTTGAGTATGGCGGGTTTTGCGTACAGGTGACGAGTCTGGACGCAGCCTTCAAAGTAGTGGGGTAGGCCGGGAGTGTGGAGATCGAAGAGGATGATGCGGTTGGCCATCCCTGCCGGCGGAATGGCCGACAAGAGCCGGGCCCTGGTTTTGGCCGTCACCACTTCGAGTGGCTTTTCGGCTCGCTCCATTGTGGAGTAGCCGTAGTAGGGGATCACCATGCTGAGGCTGTAGGCCCCCAATTTGGAAAGCGCGCAACCGAGATCGTAGAG
>CAZVVF010000890.1:0-2648 GCA_964630575.1 uncultured Burkholderiales bacterium
GGGTCTGGGCGCGTCCGTAACCTCGCTAGTGCCGCTCTGTGGGCTTACCACGAGTTGTCGGTTACCGTGACACCACTGCACGGCCTGGAAAGCTTTATCTCGCAGGCAGAGAAAGGCTGCGGCTACTCCTTCGAAATCTCGGTTCCAGAGACGTGGTTGTTGAAGGAGTTCGGGAAGGGTATCGGGGGAGAGCCAGTCTGGCCTAGAGGAAAAATCCTGCACGCTGATCTCTATGCTTCGGCGGGTGCTTTTGATGTGGATTTCGGAAGCCCCCGCGCGCACCAGGCTCTGGACAAGTCGCAACAGGTAATAGGCTCTGTTCTCGTTTTGGAAGGTCGCAAAACGACTCGACATTCCCTCTAGCGAGATGGTGAATTCAACGTCCTCTTCGACGCTGCCATCTGCCTTATGAGCGGAGAAAAAGTCTTCGAACTGCATGCCTTAGGGTTTCACGCCCAAAGCAGAATAGCCTCGCTGCTCCGATCCTTACCGAGAGGTGTTGACACCGTCTTGTCAATTCAATCGTCGCTCGCTCCAGCAAGCGAGCGGTAGGAAAATCTGGTCGAGGTGGCAGGCCCGAGTTTTCAATCGCATTCGGAAGACTCCGTCATAGAAACTCGTGATGCTAGCTGCGCTGTGAACCAGTTGGAGACCATCGTGGGGGGAGTCACTGTCCTTCTTTTTCTCGTCCTTCATTGCTCAGGACCCACCGAATTCAAGGTCCTGGTCCTCACCTTCGCTGTCCTTCGTCTGCCTAACACAGAGAGGCCAACTCTAGAAAGGAGACGGTCGCTCTGACTTCCTTGCTTGCTCTCATTTTGGATGACCTCCCAGTGAGAAAAAGACCCGGCATCCAGCTTGTTGGTTGTCGAGACAACTCCTGAACACCGGGCCGAGAGTTCGACTTCTTGAGCGATACTCGGAAGGGTATTTTCCATGAAGTCTAACCCGTAAATGAGGTATACCTTATTTTTAAAGCTAGGTCAACCTAGCGAAAGGTTTTGGCAAGCCTGCTCTTCAAGCTTGCTGGGCTCGGTCCACGCTAGGCTTCAGTCACGACTCTAAAACTCTAGGATTTGTCTTGGCCCTCTGTGCTCTAGCAGAGCCATCCCTACGTCGCTGGGAGGCTGAGCGAGAGCGCCAGGCGTCAGCAGGAAGCCGTCGAACGTGAACAGCGAGAGCAGGCGCATTGAGCGGAGCAAGAATGCAAACACAAGGAATGGGCTGCTCGAGCACCATCACCACCCCCAAAGCCTGTTCAACGCTTCTTTGATGAGATCGACGCGCCTTGTAAAAAACGCGGCTACTGGAGGGGCTCCGGCCCAGGGTCGTGGACATCGACCAAGCACCAGGACCAGTGGGGGCATCCCTATTGGAAATGGGGTCACTCTGACCCGACAGCCGCATAATTTGAACGATTCGTGTCAGATTTGAACAGCTTGTGAAATCGAACGGTTATCCGAATTTCCTGGTTTGGGGTTAACTTTCGAGCAACATCGCGCAGTCCACTCTCGTCTAATGTGACTCCACTATGAATATTTCATCAACACAGATATCAAGGGCGAGCATGCCCACCCCCTCAAGAGTTTCCGCTTCCACACCTCCTCAACAATCCAGTGCGCCTCCAGCCGATTCGTTCACCTTCAGTGAGCCAGGGGTAGGGGAGAAGCTCGCCATGTTCGGACTAGCATCAGCCGTCGGCGGTGTGGGCATCGGCGTGCCAACGGGACTGGCTATGGGTTCAGTAAAGAGCTTTCTGAACGGCAGCTTTGGGCTCGGGATCGGATTGGGCGTAGCAGCCGCTGCCTCTGTGCCTACAGTAGGGCTGTTCGGAATGGGTATGCTAGCGATGACCAGCGATGGCGGTAGCAGCTTTGGAGTCAACAGCGGTTTGGTGGGTGGGGCCTTGGTCACCGCTGCCACCGGTTATGCTCTGTTCGGGTAGACCGGAGCTATTGCAAAAACGAAAGGACTCAGCAAGCCGCAGCGAGTCGTCGCGTTCAAGCTTGCTGAGTCTTTTGTTTACGAAGGCTCGACCAGAAGCGAGCAAGGTGCCTTCGATCTTGGCGATTTCTATCCATCCGGGAACTTCCAGTTCTCATTGCGAGTTGTTATCCTTGCCCACGCGATGACTGTCATTTTGGCTCTGGAGAGCGAAAATGGCTGCCATTATCGGAGCTCGCGGGGAGTTTGGACACTAGGTTATGAGAACGAGATACATTTTGATTTTACTCCTGTTTGTGGTCACAGGACCCACTCAAGCGCTGGAGCCTGATTGGGCACCCTACACCAAGGTTCTCAAAACTCACGTCAAGGACGGTTCTGTCAACTATACCGCTCTACGCGGTGACCAAGGTTTCAAAAACTTCATGGTAGCCCTACGAAAGTTCGACCGTTCAAAGCTTGCGACCAAAGACGAGAAGAAGGCCTTCTACATCAACCTCTACAACGCGCTGACCCTTGAGCTGATCATCAACAACAAGCCGGTGACTTCGATCAAGAAGATCGGTCGTCCCTGGAGCAAGAGGGTCTACACCCAAGGGGGACAGACTCTCACCCTCGACAACATCGAGCACGACATTCTCAGGCCCATGGGCGATTTTCGAATCCACTTTGCCATCAATTGCGCGTCGATCAGTTGTCCAACG
>CAZVVF010000891.1:0-2640 GCA_964630575.1 uncultured Burkholderiales bacterium
AACAGAGTCTTGTCGAAGACTCCTGGAGTCTGGAGCATCTATGTTCGAAGAGGCGTTGCCAAAGGACATATCGTTCCGGGGGTCAGCGACCTCGATCTCGCCGTGGTCGTCGAGCCGTCAGAAAGAGAACAGGTCGCGCTTCGTTATAGCAAGATCTCAAGATGGGCTTTTATCCTGGAGGATGATCTCGAAATCTACACTCCCGAGAGCTTTCGCCAGAAGATCTCGAAGGCTGCGCATCGCTATCGCCTCTCGGAGGCAAAGGCCACCTGGAAGCTGCTTTGGGGGCGAGATTTTTTGTGCGAGATTCCCAACTGGCCGATCACGGAGCTCTATCCGGCCCTCTATCGAGAGGTGAAAATCTGGTTCCAACTCTTCATGGCAACCCTCGTTCTTAGGGCAGACCTCAGAGATGATGGAGTCTTCGTAAACTCATTCTGCTATAAGTTCCTTTTGGAATTGAAGAAGTTGGAAAGCGCCTGGTTTGAAAACAGAGTCTCCTTTTCCAGAGAAGAGACCTTTCGAGAGTTGGAGACACACGATTGGTTTCCATTGCTCTCGAAGCTAAAGCTCTCCCATTTCTTAGAGGTCAACCTCGAAAGAACCCTTGAAGAGACGTGGCGCTTTGCCGTGGAATGGTTGGTAGACTTTTCCGAGCAACTCTGGAAGCATCCCTACGGCTGTTCCGATCAGAACTTTTTGCTCGGGAAGGTCCTTTGCGAGGTGCTGCCCTCAGAGCACTATGAGCCTCAACCGCTGAGTCTAGAGCAAAGAGTCTGTTTTCTTCCCAAAGAAAGCGAGACCATTCGACTCCTCAGGTACCAGCAGCGCCCATCCTTCAGACAGCTCGTCCAGATCGCTCGACGCTCGAAAGGGGCCAGGACGTATCTCGCCTTGAGCCCGACGTGCGCGATATCCCTCTGCAACGAGCCCGAGTCCTCCAGCAGAGTACTCATAGCATGCGAGTCACCCGAAGTTTTTTGGGGACCTCTCAAAACGATGGGGCCCACAGCCGTCTTCTGGGATCTCGTCAGACGACGAAAAAGTTGTTCCCTCAAAGGTGCTTTGCGAACCGAATCCGATCTGGAACATCTCTTTTGGTCCCACTGCCGCGTCGCGCTCTTAGCAAGGGGCGCCAATCACGGTGAGCTCATAGCCTTGCACAAGCCAAACGATCTGAAGGTAGCCCTGACACAACTCGGGCATCCCCCGCCGGCCTCTGCCCAAATAGAGAAAGATGGCCCACCTTTCCTGCGCCGGCTCTGGGCATCCGTCACGCTTCCCCAAGCTTAGGCGCGCGAAGGTTCCTGGCTAGTCGACGGGAAGGATTCGCCATGAGAGATCTTTTTTTAACCCTTGCTTGTTTGAGCCTCCTTCTGACCACCGCCCTCGCCCAAGACCCCCCAGTTTTGAGCAACCACGGCTTAGAAGCCTACAGACTGAACGAGATGTTGCCAGCCGAAGATTCCCTACCTGGTGTGAGCCATAAAGTGGTCACCGTGGCCGAGAGCGCCGAGGGAATGAACTACAATGTCCAATACGCCAAGATCTTTTACAAAGGCTACTACCTAGGCCGAGCCAAGCTCGACGGAGAGGGACTCATCGAGGAGCTCGAGATCGTCAGTGATAAGGTGCGACATCAGGCCGGCTATCGGGTGGGCTCCACCTGGCGGGAACTCCAGATGGCCATTACCGACCCTACACTCCACTACACCTACGTCAGCGAATCGCTCTTTGCCACCAGTCCCGAAATCGACACTGTACAGGCCCATTTCGATACTCGCGACTATCGTGGCAAGGCAGCTTTGAGCGGCGAGTACCAAACCCTAGCCAACGACGCTCTCCCCGACAACGCCAAAATCAAGATGATTCGTATGTTCACCATAGCCGAGGAGTAGAGCGACCCCCCAGAGCCGACCGGCGACCGGCTCGGTATCTACCGCCACAAAGCCGACCAAAGCGATTGCACTCTGAACCACCAGCAGGCTAGGAGGCTGCCCATCGGCTCCAACTCCAATTTGAGATCTTGCTCTCAGCAGATTCACAATCCAGTTGTGCACAGGGTCTTTCTCCGAACGCGTGGGCCAGGACGCGGCGACCTTGAAACTCAAGGGATACTGCTCGAGATCCAGAACTTTGAGTTCCCCTCCCAACAGAGCTTTTGACGGTAGAAAGGCGATCGCGTCGATCAACTTGAGATAGGTTGGCACGATAGTGAAGCAAGGCACGGAGATGACAATGTTGGGGACCAAGCCTGCTTCGGCGAACCATCCAGAGACCGAGCCTCGGAAGTTCGGTCGAAGGCATGGGACGTCTATCGGGGGATGATGCCGGGCTTTCGACCTGTTCCTGGAGCACTGGTGGGCAAGACCTTCCAGCGCTCTGTGGATGGATTCATAAATGGCCAAGTTCTTTTTGTTGATGCCCAACATCTACAGCCTCATCTAGACCTGCAAGCTCCACGACATCAATCCTCGCGTCTATCTCATCGACGTTCTGCAGCGTATCGCAATCCATCCGGCAGCCTACACTAACCTCCTCACAGCCCGCGCACCACCGGTGACTGGATCCATACATCGCCTGTGGGTGGTGCATCCTCCTTACGGCCCGCGCACCACCGGTGACTGGATCAGGCATCGC
>CAZVVF010000892.1:0-2638 GCA_964630575.1 uncultured Burkholderiales bacterium
CGTTGGCCAACAGTCGAAAAAAGGCCGTGACGCAGGACGCCAGTTCTTTGGGTTCGGATATCCGTCGTTCCTTGTCGGGGTGGAGCTGATGAAAATCGAGAAAAGAGGCCAATTCTCCAATCACGGCATTGCAGTTCTGCTTGCTGTTCCCCTCGCCGAGCTTTCGGACCCAGAGTTGCTTGAAAGAACCCTTCACCTCGGGGTCCTTCTCGGCCAGAATCATGGCTCTTGCCGCGGCTGTGTCGGCGGCCACGAAGGTCGCGAAGTATTGGCAGAAGGCGTCGTCAGAGGGAGTGTTCACGGACTCAAAGGCAAAGCCCGCGGCCTGACGCTCGTTCCGTATCCTGGTGGAGAGCTTCTTGGACACCTCCATCATCTGGGCCAGTGCATGCTCAACTGTGTCCAGCAGCGTGAGGTGGTCGTGAGTTGGGCCGTATGGGCCCGTGCAGCAGGCGATGATGAAGTTGTGGAAACCCTGTCCCTTGATGTAGGCCCTGGCTAGTGGGAGCTCCTGGCTGAGGTCGTCCTCAATACAGATCAGTTCACGTTGTTTCATTAATAGGGTCTCCAGAGCTTCAGGTTTTAAGGCTAGGTTTGTACTCGGTTAGCGACTTGGGTATACGACGCAGGGCTTTCCTAGGTCGCTACAGACCTTTCTGAGATCTGCCAAAATAGGTTTAGAGCAGGCGAATTTACGGTCTTTGTGAACGACGTATCCGAGCTTCTGCGCGCGCGCATTGGCGAGCTCTTCATTGCCGTCGTGGAGGCTCTCTCTGTAGAGTCGAGCAAAGGGGTCGCGGTTGCTGTCCTCTTTGCCCTCAACCTCGGGTACGAAGACCTTTTCAAAGGGGAAATTCAAGATCACATTGCCGGGGTTCTTCTCCAGAATACTCGCGATCTCTGGGGGACAAGGAACACCCTTCATCCACATAGGGCCAACCCGCCCTCTGCTGATTTCCTGAACGGTAATGCCAGGCACATCAGAGAGCAGAATAAAGGCAAATTCGGCTTCGTCGCTGGAGTACCTCGAAATGACGTTGCGGAACTCTTCTGTGTAGCGAAGATCGTCGCCTTGGAGCTCTACCTTCGGTTTGCACCAACGATGACTCTGGTGACGCAGATGAATCTGGTATCGAGTGAAGACCCCTTCGCCCGGGTCGAAGCGTTCGAACACGGCAATGAAGTCAGCGATCTGTTTGTCTTCGTCGATTCTCTTGAGCTTGAGGTCGAGACGGTAGCGATCGGGCAGTTCTCGCCGTTCAACTTCTTGATAGTAGTCCAGCCGGTTGACCAGGCGCCGGGACGCGTCGTCTTGACGACTCCGTACCGAAGCGAGATCGTGGCTTTTGAGCAGCTTTTGACAGATCTCTTTGTCCGCTATCACCCGACCTACATCGGGCTCATCGGGCATGCCGTTTTTGAGGTTCACGCGGACTTTGTCTATGATCCCCCTGTTGGTCGAGGGTCTCATGAGGTAGACGAGGTTGGCCAGGCCCCTACCCGAAGGGTAGGAGCTGTTGGGTTTTCCTCCTCGGATCAAGCCTTCCAGCATGGCGCAGTAGGTTTCGGCCTGTGCGCCCTCCAGGATCTGGATAGGGTCCCGTTCAAAGCTTGCCCTGGCCGGCTCCGGGGTCCCCGTACTGGAAGACTCAATCTCGTCGTATTGAGGTGATTCAGGGGTTTTGAATGTCACCTGGCGGCCTTTTTAGGACTCGCCCTCAGCCTGGGTATCCCGGGCCTCGTGGAGTTGTTTCATCTCTTTTTCGGCTAGCGCGAGAACCTCGTCGATCTTGTCCTCGCGGACGGCGCGCTCTTCCTGCAGATTGGACTCTACCAGAGCTTCCGTCTCTTCGTCGTAGATCTTCATTTGGCTGGTCATTCTGTCTACGTTTTGAGTCAAGTAGAGAGAGGTGTCGGAAGCCAGTCGAGCCACGCGGTTGACGCTGACCTTGAGGCTTTCCATCGATTTTTGCATCTCCAAGGTGAGTTCGCTGGCTTCCGTAGCGGTGCTGAGGGAGCTCAAGTTGCCGCGAAGTTCGTCGAGAACCTCCTGGCCGGCGTCGTAGAGAGATTGCATATTGGTGTGCAGGTTGGTCAACAACTCCATGAAGTTGTTGTTCATTTTGACAATGCTCGCGATGCGGTCTTCGGCATTGCTGTAGAGCCTTAGCTTACCACCGTGGGACCAGATGGCGCGCTTGATCTCGTCGATCTCAGCTTCCTTTTCACGGTGGGCTGCTGTCTTGGTATCGCCGAGTTCGGCCAATTCCGCTTCCGCTTGCTCCTTGATAGTTCGGAGTTGCAAAACGTACTCGGCAGCCTTTTCTTCATTCTGGGCGGCCACGATCATTTTCTTGTTCAGGCGCACGATGTCTTGTCGAACGTTCTCGATTTCAGACTCCATGCGGTCCAGGAAACCACCAACTTCCCGAATGCGGGTCTCGGTGACGTGGATCTTCTGTTGCAGCAGTTCCGAGAGCGGTCGGTCGGGCAGGCGGTCCTTGAGGAGGGGAATCCGTTCGAGAAGGAGTCGCATGTTAGCTGTGATAGCTCCCTGTTCTCCACTCGTCATGTCTCGGACACAGTCCCACACGGTTTTTTGCTCGGCCAACTCATCGGTCATCTCACGACTGATGGT
>CAZVVF010000893.1:0-2634 GCA_964630575.1 uncultured Burkholderiales bacterium
GTCCGCTATGACCTAGAGGGTGGTTTTTCTCTTGCCAGAGCTTACTAGGCTCGCTCGGGCAGAGAGCAGAAAGGGCCTAGACTCTTTCCAGTTCACGCTTTCTGTATTCCAAGAGCGCGTAGGCTGCCTGTTCCGCTTTGGGATAGATAGAGCCATCAGAGGCCTGCCAGCCAAGCTTGGTTTCCCCTTTGCTAGAAAAAACGTGTCGAATGCGACCGAGTGTTGTGCCGTTTTTACCGGTGACCTCCCAAAGTTTGGGGCGGATAGGTGTGTATTTAAATTTCATGATCTTTTCTCCTAACAACAGCGTAACACAACATATATATGATGTCGAAAACGATTGACATGATAAATACGTTATGTCATTTTCGTAACAAGATGGCAAAGGGAGTTTTCATAAGTCTTCCTCAGGAAGTGCTCGAGGAGATCGATGCTCAATGCGGCGGACCGAGTTGCCCCAAAGGCAAGAAGAGAAGCGGAAAAGCCGGCGGTAGAGCGGCCTGGGTGAGACGGCTCATCTACCGAGAACTCGGCCTGACCGAGCCCATCGATGTTCACGAGCAGAGAAAGCTCGACTTTCAACAGTTGGTGGAGCAGCGCACGCGCCAGGCCGAGAGCAATGATTGGGAGACGACCGTTCGAAGACTCAGGGAATTGCGCCAGGAGGGTCTCTCACTCCGGCAAGTCGCGGAGGTCTTGACTCGAGAGCAACGCCCTACAAAACGGGGTGGAAAGTGGACTGCTCAGACGGTTCGAAACCTCTGTTTACGCGGAAACGAAAAATGACCTTAGCGCTGCGCATCGGCGGCGGGAAAGGGTGCCACCAGGTGTTTGGCCGAGCGAGGACCCTCAGGGGTTGGGCTGGGCGTCGTCGATCTCGAACTGACCGGCTCGAACCACAACCTTTCCGGTTTCCTTGCAGGTTCTGATCGCTTCTGGGCCGTTCCAAAATTCGTCCATGATTTTGTGGAGATCCTGGTCGATGTTCTTGAGGCGGAACTCCGCTTCGTGGACGAGATGGGTGTCGTCGGGGCAGTACCAGCGGAGCTTGTCGGTGGTTCCTTCGGGTCTTGGGAACTCGACGATGAGGCCGATCGTGCCGTCGGGACGTTGGGGCCGATGAGGAATGTGTCGCCCCAAGAGATACATTTCACCCTCCCGAATGATCACGTCGTGGGGAGGGGAGCCATCGAGTGGACGAATGCGCACTGCAATGTCACCCTTGAGTTGATAGAAGAGTTCTTCGGTAGGGTTAACGTGGTAGTCATTTCTGGTGTTGGGCCCTAGCGAGACAAAGACGATAACGTCATCGGCCTCTTTGTAGAACTGCTTGTTCATCACTGGCTTTTTGAACTCGTCAGCGTGATCTTCGATCCATTTCATCAAGTTAAACGGTTTACTCATAGCCGATTCAACTTCGCTCGCCTTTTTTCGAAGTCCTGTGATGCCCTCGCTAGGACTTCGGCAGGGCTGGCTCTGGCCAGTTTGAGAAGACCACCGTGACAGCCCGCTGGAGCCAGTCCAGAGCTTGAGGAAACTGCCCCTTGAGCTCGTGGAGGTAAGCCAATTGGAGTTGCTCCTTGGGGCTGGTCGGTTCCCCGAGTTCCTGAATGGCCTCCCAGGTCACCGGTGGCGTGACATCCAAGGCGTCGGCTAGGTACGAGGTTTTGAGAAGCGCGAGCTTGTAGCTGGTTACAGCTGGCCCGATACGGCCAGCGCGCACGTGCAGTTCGGCTAGGTAGAGATGAACCTCAGGCTCATCCGGAAAGACCTGGGCGTATTCCTTAAAGTGCTCAAAGGCCTTTTGCTCTTCCCCTTTTTCAAGAGCGAGCCTGGCCAGCCACCAGTGCGCTTGGGGCTGAATCGGTCGGCCCTTGAGAGCCTCTTCGAGCAGAGAGCGACCGAGCTCTCGTTGCCCGGACTTAACGGCCTTGATACCGGCTTCTAGAGAGGTCGAGGTACGGGCAACCATGATGATCTTTCGCTCCAGGTTCGTGCCCGGCTCCAAAACGACGTTCTCAGTATAGGGATGATACTTCTCTCCGTGGGCCACCCGTAGTAAGTGGGTTCCAGCCTTCAATCCCGACAGCTTGAGCGGGGTTTTCCCTTGCAGCTTTCTGTCCAAGAAGACAACGCAGCCGGGCGGGTCAGAGTCGATGTGCAGGCTCGGCTCTTGAGCGAGAAGGGGCAAGGAGAGCGACGTCAGTAGCAAGAGTGGTAGAAAAATTTTCCTCATAACAGAGAGTTTAATTCAATTTGCCGCATAAGGTTCCTCGATAGGGGAGAAAGTTGGCCACTCGACATTTCCCAGAGTTGCAGGTGAAGAGGTCTCTGTAGCGGGCGTCTAGGGTGCCAGCATCTCTTTGACCAAGGCCTCGACTTCACTCCAGTCGATGTCGTTGGGCGATTCGATATCGCGACAGAGTCGCTCTAGGAGCCCGGCCTGTCGCAAGCTTCGACGCATGGCCTCAGCGTAGGGGATCTCGGGATGGAACATCACCATGGAGTAGCGCGGAATGAAGAGATCGGGGTAGCGTTTTTCGAGTTCAAAGCCGACCTGTTTCTTGAGCTGAAAAAGTGGGTCGGCCGTTTTGTCCCGCATCTCCACAAAGTTCTCCAAGGCGAGGTCGGCGA
>CAZVVF010000894.1:0-2629 GCA_964630575.1 uncultured Burkholderiales bacterium
AAGACCGCGATTCACAGTCCTCCGTTCTACGTTTCGCGCATCGTCGACGGCGGGGAGCGCGGCGAGATCTGTGTGGAGATCGCTCTCGAGTACAACGACTCTTTTCAAGAGACGGTGCTCTCCTTCGTCAACAATATCAACACCATTGAGGGCGGAACGCACGTAACCGGATTTCGCTCGGCTCTCACGCGAGTCAGCAACGACTACGCTCGGGCCAACAATCTCCTCAAGGATAGCGAGCCGAACTTCTCAGGTGATGATGTTCGTGAGGGGCTGACGGCGGTTTTGTCGATCAAGCTTCCTGACCCGCAGTTTGAGGGGCAAACCAAGACCAAGTTGGGAACCAGTGAGGCCCGAACCATCGTTGAGCAGATTTTCAACGAGTTCTACATGGAGTTTTTGGGTGAAAACCCGACCGTGGCGAAGAACATCGTTGAGAAATCGAAAAACGCTCAGAGGGCGCGCGAGGCCGCCAGAAAAGCTCGAGAAACGGTGCGCCGTAAAGGGGCTCTGGATGCGGCGAGTCTTCCCGGAAAACTGGCGGACTGCTCCAACCGAGACCCCTCTGAAGCGGAACTGTTCGTGGTTGAGGGTGACTCCGCTGGTGGTTCGGCAAAGCAGGGGCGCGACCGGCATTTTCAGGCCATACTGCCTCTTCGCGGTAAGATTCTCAATGTAGAGAAGGCTCGCCTCGACAAGATGTTCGGACACTCTGAAATAAGAGCCCTCATCGCGGCGCTCGGCACCGGAATTGGCGAAGAGTTCAGTCACGAGAAGCTTCGCTACCATCGCATCGTCATTATGACCGATGCTGACGTGGACGGCGCTCACATCAGGACCTTGCTGTTGACTTTCTTTTTCCGCCAGATGATAGAGTTGGTCAAGGGTGGAAATATCTATATCGCGCAACCTCCTCTTTACGGTTTGAAGAAAGGTCGTAAAATCACTTACGCCTATTCGGATGAGGAACGCGATGAAATTCTCGACGAGATGGGGGACAATGTGGGCATTCAGCGCTACAAGGGTCTCGGAGAGATGGTGCTGAACAGCTTTGGGAAACCACGATGAACCCCGAGAAGCGAGTCATGAAGCAGGTTACTCTTGCCGATGCGATTATCGCAGACGGGGTGTTTAGTACCCTCATGGGCGATGAGGTGCCGCCACGGCGCGAATTCATCGTGACCTACGCCCGTGATGTAAAGAACTTGGATATCTAGGAATAAACTATGCCAATCGAAGATAGAGAACTCCGCTTCGCCCCCATTATCGATGAGATGAGAGACGCTTACATGGACTACGCCATGAGCGTCATCGTCAGTCGGGCTTTGCCCGATGTGCGCGACGGCCTCAAGCCGGTCCACCGACGCATCCTCTACACCATGCGCGAGGAGAACATCACTCCCGACCGCGCTTTTAAAAAGTCAGCCAGTACGGTCGGTAACGTGTTGGCGCGTTACCACCCGCACGGTGATACCGCGGTTTATGACGCCATGGTTCGAATGGCTCAAGACTTTTCGCTGCGCTACCTTATGGTTCAAGGCCACGGTAACTTCGGCTCCGTGGACGGTGACCGGGCCGCTGCGATGAGGTACACCGAGTCACGTCTGTCTCGCATCGCTATGATGGCGCTTGACGATCTGGACAAAGACACCGTTGATTGGCGTCCGAACTTCGACGCCTCAACCGAAGAGCCCGTCGTCTTACCTGCCGCTCTACCCAATCTTCTCATGAATGGGTCAGACGGGATCGCCGTGGGGATGGCTACCAAGATACCGCCTCACAATGTCACCGAATTGACGGCTGGCATCCTGGCCTTGATGGACAATCAAGACATCACTGTGGATGAGTTGATGACACACATCCCCGGTCCAGACTTTCCTACCGGTGCCAAAATTCTCGGCCAACAAGGTATTCGAGATGCCTACAACACGGGGCGCGGCTCGGTCTTGATGAGGGCGTGTATTGAGGTCGAAGACCGACCGCGTGATAGGAAAGCCTTGATCGTGTCCGAGATTCCCTACCAGGTCAACAAGTCTCGCTTGCTGGAGAAGATCGCTCACAATATCCGCGACAAGAAAATCGAGGGAATCTCTGACTTGCGCGATGAGTCCGACCGCAAGGGTATGCGGATCGTCATGGAACTGACGACCGGCACCCACCCCGAAGTCGTGATGAACCAGCTCTACAAGCACTCCGAGTTGCAGACCAACTTCGGTTGCAACATGGTCGCCTTGGTCAACGGGGTTCCTAAGGTTCTCGGTCTCAAAGCTATTTTGAACGCCTTTATCGACCATCGCCGAGAGGTCGTGACACGACGCACTCGCTTCTTGCTGGATAAGGCAGAACGCCGAGCGCATATTGTTGAGGGTCTGCTCAAGGCGCTCGACCACATCGATGAGATCATCAAGGTGATTCGGGCCTCGGCCGATGCGAGTGAGGCTCGCGAGGCGCTGATGCGCAAGTTCGAGTTCTCCGAGGTTCAGGCCCAGGCTATTCTGGATATGAGGCTGCAGCGTCTCACCGGCCTTGAGCGGGACAAACTCCAGAGCGAATACGACGAGTTGAGAGAGACCATCGCCTATCTGCGCGGTCTCTTGGAAGACAGCGTGAAGCTCGATGGTGTGGTGAG
>CAZVVF010000895.1:0-2629 GCA_964630575.1 uncultured Burkholderiales bacterium
CAGGCCAACGATTTGGTTCTCACCCACGACGGGAAACCCATCAGCGACGCAGAGTCCAGCCAACTCCATCGCGGCGTCCAGAGCCTCCCCGAACTGTCCAAAGGCTTCAGGATTCATTTGGGCAAGGATGAGGGACAGATTGAGCTGCACTCGTTGACCGAGACCAGCATGAGCCTGACCAAATACAAGGGGTTCGCCTCCCCCACCAGCAAGCCCGTCGACCTCGGCGACCTTCGCCTGGCCAACATGACGACCCGTATTGTCCTCAAAGGGACCGGAAACTACAGGCGTGTCAATCAAGCCATGGGCAATGAGCTTCCCGAAATAGCCCTGATTCGCAAGCGATGCTTCCTCGCCCCCTTGGAGATAGTCCTATCGGGCCGGCCCATTGAGCGCTACACGAGTCTCCCCGAGTCCTTGATCACCGGAAACAATTTCCAAGCGGAACACCATCACACCTTATCCGCCCTCTCTAGCACTCCGAGCCAAGGGTTGCCCTGCGACCTATCCTTTCTCGTCCCGGAGCTTCTCGCCGTAGAGGGTGGAGTATGCGGCATCGCACGCTCTCCTTCTGACGCGGGCTGGTACCGACTGGTCAACGGCGTCGCGAGACCCCTCCCTGACATCCCTTGGCTATCCCGAACCTGGGGATATCTGTTGGTCCAACCGAGCGCGACCAGAGAACAGCTCGCAGCGGAGGTCCAGCGCCTCTCCCACCTCTTGATCGGAAGACTCTTCCAAGGGATTCAAGAAAAACTCTCCGACCGCGCCGAAGAAGCCCTCACCTTCCTCGAACAGAACCGCCAGGTCCTAACCGAAGCGGGACATTCCCAGGTCGACCAAGACAGGGCCTTTCTCAAACTCAGAGAGCAACTCTCTCCTTCATCGGACCCACGAGTTCTCATCAACAGACTGGAATTAGCCTCTTCCCTGGAAGCCTCCGGCGAGTCTCAAGAATCGGAGAGACTCTACGCAGAAGTCCTACCCGTTTGGGAGTCGGAGGCACTCAACCACTTCGACAAGTATCGCTACGAAGAGGGTGCCGCGCTCTGGCAGCGAGCTCTCACACTCCGCGAGAAATTGGGAACCGACCAGAACGAACTGGCCGACAAATACCTGATGCTCGCTGAAATTGGCCGAGACCAGCGACTCGGGTTCTCCGAACAGGCCTATCGACGCTGCCTGCAGTTGGTGAAGAGCTGTGGCATCACGAACAAAGAACGTGAGTACAAAGTCTTACTCGGGCTCGCCCAGGTCTTGCGCAAGAACAGGGTACTGACGGAAAGCCTTCAGCTGGCCGAGGAGGCCCACAAAAACATGCTGGAAATGCACGACGGTCGAGAGACCAAGGACCTCGTCCCCGTTTTAAAGCTGCAAGCCGAGATCTATGACCTCATGAACGACTACGGTCGCTCCACCGAATTCGAACAGAAAGCCATGCTGCTCAAATTCAAGCGATAGAAAATCCCCCGAGCTTGTGAAACACGTGAAACATCGGACGTGAAACCAGAGGCCGGCCCTTGTCTCGGGCTCAGTCCTGTTGAGAAGCCTCCATCGGCTCACCGAGATAGACCTCTTCGAAGCCCAAGTTCAGTAAGCGGTCGTAAATCTTCACGACCGACTCCACCCGCATCGATCCCGAAGCTGTAAGAGTGAGGGGGCCTTTCCGCGCGAGGGTCTCAAGCTCTGGGTTCTCAATGACCTCTGAGCCGATCCTGAGCGTGAGTCTTCCTCCACTCGCGATGGTGAGAGTCCGAGCGATCGCCTCCTGAGTCTCTTCGGAGGTGGTACCAGTCCTTTGAATCTTGTCGACATCGACCCCTGTTGGGGCGAGACTAGAGCCGGCGATCAGGAAGATGATCACCAAAACCAACAGCACATCCGTAAACGGCGTAATGTTAATAGACTGAAAAGACTGGTCATCCCCACCCCCACCGCCCACTCTCCGGCGTTGCCGACGGATCACTGCTCAGACTCCGTGAGAAGCAGAATCTGAGGCCAACCCGACTCCGAGGCCGCCGCGATCAGGGGAAAGAGCTTCCCGTAGGTGCAGTCTCGGTGGACTGCCAGAGCGAGGATCGGCTCAGAACTCTTCTCCAACAGCGCTTTGAAGGCAGCCTCCGGAGACAGACTCTGCCAAGCCGGGTCGGGCCAATCCACCGCACCGCTCTCGTCGATAGTCAAAACGACCGAATTGGCTTCAATGTCACTGGCCTGAGCGACCTGAGGGAGAGGAACCGACAAGCTCGATGACTCGAACGACGTGGCGCTGAGAAGAAAGGTGATGAGCAACACCAACATGACATCGGTCAGAGGGGTCACGTTGATCTCGGCAAACGGTTGGGAACGATTCGAGGACACCAAGCTCATCGAAGGAGCTTCGGATCCTGTGCCTGGGAACCTCTCCAGGGGTTGGCTTGCCACCCGCCGAACCGGCCAGAATGGCATCGATCGAAGCAGGCTGGAGAGCCTACGCGAAGGGCGACGTGGAAAAGGCCGACAAGCTTTTTGCGGAGCTGGTTTCTGAGTCCAAGCAAAACCCCCATCCCTACGTTCAAAGGGGTCTGTTTCAGTTACGACTGGACCGCTTTGCCGAGGCCGACGAGAGCTTTCAAAGCGCCCGTCAGTG
>CAZVVF010000896.1:0-2629 GCA_964630575.1 uncultured Burkholderiales bacterium
AACGGCTCCACGAGCGAGCGGCCCAAGCCTTGACGCCGGTACTCTGGAGCGACAGCGATGGCGTCGATGATGGTCTGGTCGTCGCTCTCGCGAGCGATGATAAAGCCTGCCAGTCTCTCCTGGTCAAAGGCTAGAGTGGCTCGCTCATCGGCCCAACTCGGATGCTCGAAGGTCAACTGCCTCAACAATCTTTCGTCGATCTCAAAGCCCTTGTCGACCCAGAGATTCCAGGCCGCGGTCACAGTGGGAATGTGCTCTCGGCGGAATGGTGTCATTCGCATCGTCTGAGGTTCTCGCGAGGAGGCGATTCGCCTCCGAGCGAATCGGGCTTCGTCCCCGAAAGGTTTGAATTGTCCTCGCTCCGAAACCCGCAGGCCATGAGCAAGGTACAAGAAAAGACAGACACACAACGCGATATGCTAGCCCAATGGGCCTTTGATTCCCGCCCTGTTTTGGGGCGCTTCCATATATGGTTGGAGGATGTCAAAACGGAGTGGTCTAGGGGTCGTCCCGATCCGAGTCGACCCTGCGATATGTCTTTTGTGCCCGGGGGACTAGAGCGCCAACTCGCTATGACCTGCGCTGTGACGGCCCTGGGAACACGACTCTTTGGCCGCTATGGTGAAGGTGCCGGTCTGGATAAGGCCGGGATCAACTCGGTGAAGAAAGACGCGGACGCGGTGTCGGCCTACGCGATGAGCGAAGGGCTCTGGTATCTGACCCGCCATCTGCCTGAGAATCACGCCATCATGGTGTGTCTCGGGGAAGGGCTGATGCCCAAGGCCGGAGAGACCGAGGAGATGGGCTCCAATCCCAACCTCGGCTTTGGTCGGGTCTACGCACGACCTGGCGTGGCCAAGTTTCTGGACGAGAAGGTTCTACTGCTGATCAACGACCCCGACTACGGCTGGAACGAATTCTACGGGGATATCCGGCGAGCCGGGATCACGGTTTGGGGTGCGGCCATCGACACTCTGGAGAATACCTCTCGCTTCGCTCTGGGACGAGAGGAGGGGACGATGACGATTCTTCACGTCTTCGACCAGCCTCTCCACGTGCTCCGACCCTACGAGGGCTACATGGGCGCGCTGACCTTGCCGAAGATCGTTCAAGACAAAGCCTCGGAGCAAGCCATTCTTATCGATTATCGGACGCCGCGCCGATTGGTGATGCAGGCGATTCAATCGGCCTATCCGGGTATCAAGCCGGGGAACGTTCATATTTGGACCTTGGCTGGTAAGAGCCGGGTCAAGCGACTCTCTGGTCTGTGGAAGGAGTGGGAGTCGGTGGGGGCTCACTTGGTTCCGGACGGATGGGAATTGCCCAACGGAGGCAAGGTCTTCACGGAGTCTGGGACCTATTCTCCTAGCTATTCCGTGGGGAGTTGGGTCGATGAGTTGGGGGAGACGCACCTGTTCTTGTGCGATGGCTATGCGGCTTCTGCCGAAGCTCTGCAGGCGGCTAGCCTAGCTCCCATTCTAGGGCTGCATACCTCCTTGTCGGTATTTACCTCGAAGTTTTCTCTGCCGTTTGAGCGAGAGCAGAAGGTTATGAACCTGTGTACCAGCAGCCCCGATTTTGCCGAGCGCCTGGCCGAGGTCGTTGGCGAGCCCATGCAGGCCTCGGACATCGCTGAGTACAGATCCATGATCGCTGAAGCCGCTGAAGCCGGGTTGAACCTTGAGAAGCCGACCTTGGACGCCGACGACTTTTTCCCTGAGAAGAATTGGGGAGTGCTCGCGTTGGGAAGTTATATGGGTTTTGACCCCTACACGGGAACCGATGGAGTGGTCAAGATCTCAGAGGACACCTATGAGGTCACGGTACGATTGGTTTCACGGACGGTTACCAAGTTGGTCACTTTGACCCTGAGACTTATGGAAGGGCAGAAAGACAGTTGCCAGATCTTCCAGCCCTTGCTGAGTCGCTTTTTGGCCGGTGAAGACTTCCGGACTCGGGCCGTCAAGATCTCTGATTCGGGTCGCATCAGAAACGAGTTGCAGACTCTGTGCGCTGAGGCCCTGGAGTTTCCCAGTCGGGACAGGATGCGAGTCTTGTTCGACAAGATTCCCGAATCCATATTCAGCGAGGAGAAGAAGGCTCTTTTGAGGGAGCTCCTCTGCTGGTATAGAGAGCGCCACCCGGTTTGGTTCTCTTGGCTGGAAGTGTCCTAAAAGTGAATGGATTTGGCCGTGATGCTGCTGTCCCAGCCGCGACCACCCTTAACGCGTAGAACATCACCCTTTTTGACGGTTTTGAAGAAGCCCTCATAGGTGAGGACTTCGTCACGGAAGGTTTGATTGCCGAGGTTTGTCCTCTTGACGAACTTCGTTGTGGCCTTGACGTACAGCCGGTTTTGTCTCTTGTCGGGCGAAGCCTCGGGGAGGGCTACCCCAACCCGCTGTTTGTCGGGTTGGGTTTCGACAGCCCGAAACTCGGCGTTGACGGTCACGAGCTGGGCCTGGGCTGGAGCGACGGCGAAGAGGAGAAGAAGGACGATGAGTGATGGCATAAGTTTGGTCTTCATTGGGGTATGAGTCCGCGCTTGAGTGAGTCTACCCTGCCCAGGAGCGGCAATGATGACCGGCTTTTGAGAGCAGATTGCAATTGGCCCAGAGAGGCCTCGGCA
>CAZVVF010000897.1:0-2624 GCA_964630575.1 uncultured Burkholderiales bacterium
GGCCTTCTTAATGACAACCTCATCAACATACCTGATTCCCTTACCTTTGTAAGGCTCAGGTGGACGAAGAGAGCGAATATCGGAAGCGACCTGACCTACCAACTGCTTGTCGATACCGACGATGTGCAATTTGTTGATCTTGGCGCGATTGTCGACCTCTACCTCAAAGGTGATGCCTTCGATGGGATCGATGTTCACAGGATGGGAGAATCCGAGTGCCATCTCGAGTCCCTTGCCCTTCTCCTGTACTCGGTATCCAATTCCAATAATCTGTAGACTGCGGCGAAAGCCGTTGGTCACACCCTCGACCATATTGGAGATGAGAGTTCTGGCCAAGCCGTGCTGAGCCTTATTGATACGACTATCGTTAGGGCGACTCACGGTGATCTCTTCGGTGCCTATATCCACCAAGAGCTCGCCGTGAATGTTCTGAGACAGTTGGCCTTTTGGACCTTTGACAGAGACCGTTGTCCCGTCGATTTTAATATCCACTCCTTTAGGAAGTGGGATCGGTTTTTTACCTATTCTGGACACAACTCTCTCCTTACCAAACGTAGGCGAGAACTTCGCCGCCCACGTTCTGTTTCTTAGCCTTACGACCGGTCATGATACCCTGAGGGGTCGACATGATAACAGTACCCATTCCATTAAAAATGGTAGGGATATCCGACGAACCGCAATACTTTCGGAGCCCTGGGCGACTGATGCGCTTGAGACCACCGATGACGTCTTTACGGTCGTTGGTGTACTTGAGTGTGATGCGAATGACCCCTTGAACACCGGTATTCAAAACCTGGTAGTCCTTGATGAAGCCTTCGCCCTTTAATACTTTAGAGATCTGCTCTTTAACCTTGGATGCCGGAATGTCGCACTGAGCGTGCTTGGCGTGGCCAGCATTCCGAATTCGAGTGAGCATATCAGCAACTGGATCTGTAGTAGCCATTTTAAATTCCTCGCTCCCTACTTCGCTCTCAAAGGACAACCGAGAAGACGCAGCATTTCAGCGCCTTCTTCGTCCGTTTGGGCGGTCGTAACAATACAGACATTCATTCCACGCACCTGGGCGACCTTATCATAGTCGACCTCGGGGAACAGAATCTGCTCCTTAACGCCCATGGAGAAATTTCCACGTCCGTCAAACTGCTTGCGTGAGATTCCGTTGAAGTCTCGGATACGGGGGAGAACGATATTAAAAAGCTTGTCCAAGAAGACCCACATACGGCGTCCACGAAGAGTCACTTTACATCCCAACTTTTGGCCTTCACGAAGCTTAAAGTTAGAGATAGATCTACGGGCTTTGGTCACCATGACTTTTTGTCCAGCGATGGCTTGCATCTCCTGGACTGCCGCGACCAAAACTTTGGGGTTACCGACGGCGTCGCCAACTCCCATGTTGAGAACAACTTTCTCGAGCTTAGGGACCTGCATAACATTCCTGTACTCGAAGCGTTCCTGCATAGCTTTGCGGACTTCGTCCTTGTACTTTTGCTCTAGTCGCAAGGTTGCGGCTTCAGCGGTAGTATTCGACATAATTACGGTCGGAGAGCCGTTTCTGGTCAGGCCCAGACGTGTCTCTCCCCTTCTTCCTTAAAATATACAAAGAAGCGTTAAGACTTCTTCTTTGCCTGAGATTTCTTTTTGGATTTCTTGCTCTTTGTCTCCACGACTTTCACGTTACTCACGTGTATGGGAGCAGGAATCTCCTTGATACCACCCTCTGGCTCAGCTGGTGGACGGGGTTTTTGATGCTTCTTTACGATATTGATCCCGTCAACAATGACTCGATCTTTCTTGGGAAACACCTCGAGGACAACGCCAGTCTCGCCCTTGTCGCGTCCGGTGAGGACGACGACTTTGTCGCCTTTTCTAACATGTAGAACCTTTGGCATTACAGTACCTCCGGTGCGAGAGCTACGATCTTCATGAAATCCTTGTAGCGCAACTCGCGCGCTACGGGACCGAAGATACGCGTACCTCGCGGGTTACGGTCTTCACGGATAATCACGGCCGCGTTGTCGTCGAATCGAATGTAAGAACCGTCTTCTCGACGAATCTTCTGCTTCGTTCTGACCACAACAGCCTTGACCACATCGCCTTTTTTAATGGCGGCACCGGGCTGTGCTGCTTTCACAGTTGCCACGATGACGTCTCCTACCCGAGCATAACGTCGAGTGGAGCCACCCAAAACACGGATGCACAGTATTTCTCGTGCACCAGTATTATCGGCTATTCTCAGTCGGCTTTCTTGTTGAACCACTGTCTTCTCTCCAACCTAACGTGCTTTCTCGAGAATGGTGACAACGCGCCATCTCTTTTGCCTGGACATAGGGCGAGTCTCCATGATTCGGACTATATCCCCTACGCCACAAGCATTCTCTTCGTCGTGCGCTTTAAAGCGCTTTGAACGCTTGATGATCTTTTTATAAAGTCGATGCGGAAACTGTCGGACAACTTCGACCACGACGGTCTTGTCCATCTTGTCGCTAACCACGGTTCCGACCCGCGCTTTACGACTGTTGCGTTCGACTTCTGTAGCAGATTGACTCACTTGCTATCTCCCTTGCCCGCTTCATCGAGTTCCTTCTCGCGAATCACCGTGTGAATACGGGCGATCTCTTTCTTTG
>CAZVVF010000898.1:0-2621 GCA_964630575.1 uncultured Burkholderiales bacterium
GAGCCCCTTGGCCGTATCCGGGGAATCCCGTTCCCGTGAAGGCCGCTTCCTCCCAGGTGCCTGACTCAGTTTGGGTCCGGTGCAGGTACTCAACCCCTCGCCTGATGGATTCGAGAAAGCCCGGCTCTGTGGCCCCCTGGGCCAGAAGGCTCATAAGAGCCCAGGCGGTTTGGCTCGGCGTACTCTCACCGCATCCACGCAGGGAGTCGTCCATGTAGGAGGCGCAAGATTCTCCCCAGCCACCATCGGAGTTCTGGTGGTTCACGATCCACTGGCAAGCGCGCACGACGTATTCGCTCGACATATTTTCCCCGACCTTCTCGAGAGCCGGAATGACCGCCGCTGTGCCGTAGATATGATTGACACCCCAGCGCCCAAACCAACTGCCTTCGGTCTCTTGTTCCGAACGGATGTAGTTCACGGCGGCTTCCACCACAGGATCGCTGAGATCTCGGCCCAAGTATCCGAGCGCTTCTACCACGTGTGCGGTGACATCGACGCTGGGGGGGTCCAGCGCCTCACCGAAGTCACAGAACGGGATCATAGAGACTAGCTCCTCGTTGTTGTCCTTATCGAAGGCTCCCCAACCTCCGTTGGAGCTCTGCATTCCCAAGACCCATCCAAGGGCGCGTTCGAGAGCGGCTTGAATCTCGGCGTTCTTAGAATCATCGTAGCGCCGACTTCGGGCCAGAACGATCATCGCCACGGCGGCGTCGTCGATGTCGGGATAGTAGTCGTTCTCATACTCAAAGGCCCAACCACCTGGCTCAAGGTCTGGACACTTCATCTTCCAGTCTCCCACCGAACGGATCTGCTGACCCAACATCCAGTCGATGGAGTTGTCGAAGAAGGCCTCTCCTGGGCCGTATCCGCACTCGAGCAAGGCCAACTGGCTCAGGACCGTGTCCCACAGCGGAGAGGTGCAAGCCTGGAGATAGGTTCCCTCGGGCTCAACGACCGCCCACGGTTCATCAAAGCAGCGCCAGCCTTTTTCCAAGACGGGATGATCGAGGGAGTAACCCTCTGTCTTGAGCGCCATCAGAGCGTAGATCCAGGGGGGTTGGATACCCGCCCAGCAACCGTCGGCTTCCTGTCTGCGAATGATCCACTCCAAACAGAGTCGAATCGCGTTTTCTCTACCCGGCTGCCAGGCCAATTTGGAATAACCCGTCAGAATCCGATCGGCTCGATACATGAACTTCTGAAAGGGGCTTCCGTGGGTAGGGTAGGGCAGGCGCGTGTCGGTGTTCTCTCGCCCCTCGGGGAAGAGTTCGTCCAAGCGGGCTTCCGGGGGAAACTCAACCACTGGTCGCCGCGCCGATATGATGGTGAGCGGCACGATGGTGGCGCGAGCCCAGGATGCGAAGTTGTAGAGATTGAACGGAAAAGAGAGGGGAAAGTGAATAATCTCGGGAGGTAGGCTCGGGGTTCCATCCCAGGGCCATTCCCCACACATAGCGAGCCAAATCTTGGTAAACACTCTAGTTTTTGCCACACCTCCGTGGCTCAGAATGTACTCTCTGGCTGCGGTCATGTGGTCAGAATCGGCTGATTGTCCGTGGACTCGCAGAGCGGCGTAGGCTTCCACCGTGGCGTTGAGGTCTCCCAGCTCAGCCCCGTGATAGACCCCCCAGGACCCATCGGGCCGTTGGGTGTTCAGCAGGCACTCGATCACGCCAGCGGTCTTGGGGTCCGATTCGACTCCGAGGATGTGAAACGCTAACAACCACTCGGCTTCCATCGAGGCGTTAGACTCCAGGCGGGCTGCCCAATAGCCTTCTGGCTTCTGTTCTTTTTTGCTCCAAGCCACGGCGGCTTCAATACTAGAATCGATAATTTCGAGAGTGCGATTCTCTACCGGAACGGGATTCTTACTCATAAAAACTCCTAAAAACTCCTCAAAAGGAATCTTTGCCCCAACACCTCGACCTCAAAACCGTTTCTCGCCGAGCAGGCCCCCTTTGGGCATGGCTTCGCCGAGCCAGGGCGGGAGTTCCCAAACCCGGACCGAAGATGTTCTCATCACGTGGTGGGGTTTTAAGGCGAACCCCGCTATGACCATTTTTAAAGGGGGCGCGTCGCCACACATGAGAGTTGCAATAGTTGGGGCCGGTCCGACAGGTTTTTTTCTAGCCTCTTCACTCCTGAAATCGGACTCCGAAGAACTCACCATCGACATGTTCGAAAAGACCCCATTTCCTTTCGGCCTCGTGCGCTTCGGTGTGGCTCCAGACCATCCCAAAATCAAGGGTGTTACCAGGGGCTTCCAAAAGACGATGAACGACCCGCGCTTTTCCTTCTTCGGAAACGTAACCCTATCCGAGCGGGACAGGCAGGGTCACATCTCGGTCGAGGAACTCGAGCAGCACTACGACCGTGTCGTTCTCACTGTCGGCTGTCAGGACGACCGAAGGCTCGGAATCTCGAACGAAGACGCCAACAACAGTTTCTCCGCCACCCGATTTGTGGGCTGGTACAACGGGCACCCCGACGATGCTGGCCTCGATCCCGACCTCAAGATACGTCACGCTACCGTGGTCGGAGCGGGAAATGTGGCCATCGACGTCGTCCGATTCTTGGCCAGCACGCACCAGCGGATGGCTGTTACCGATGCTTCCGAC
>CAZVVF010000899.1:0-2617 GCA_964630575.1 uncultured Burkholderiales bacterium
CCATGGGGAAGCGAACCGTATCAGAGTCGTCGCTCTCCCCTCGGGAGGAGACGAATCTGGGGGCAGGGGTTCGAACAGCACTCTCTGGCCACATCAGCAGATCCAGCGGCTTGCCAGCCTTGTCGGCTTCTCGAACCATGTCCAAGCTGAGACGTTGATAGTCGTGGAGCGCCTCAACGGGAGTGACCCCCTTGATCCAGTGGTTGGGCTGAACCAACCCGATCTCCAAAGAGTCTGCCTGCTGCATCAACTTTTCGATCTCAGCGTTGCGGACCACCGAAAAGCCCCAGCATCCCAAAAAAGTCGCGATCCCAATAGCGATGAGTCCAGCTTTCCCCTTACGGGTGAAAGGTCGGGGCCAGAGCTTTTCCCCTTGAGTGGAGTCCTCGGCCACCAGAAGCCTCGCCACGGCCAGATTCACGACCACGATGGCCAAACTCAAACCGCCGCATCCAGCCAACTCCACAATCCCCATCATGTCGGGACGCGTATGCTGCGTGTGGGCCAAGTACCACGGAAAGACGATGGGATAGAAAAACTCGATAACGGGAAACGAGAGAGCGGAGCACAGCAAGCCGAGTGCCCCCAGAAAGGAGCTGTTCTTCCGCTCGAATCGCGTGCGCAAGAAAGCACACCACAGCATCAGCGGAACACCCTGGTAAAGACCCATGATAGCCATCACCAAATAACTCGCGACACCCAGTTCACTGTACTCAAGGATCAGCTCCGTGATCCAGAAGAAGGCGACAAAGTTCTCCACAGAGCCTGCCAGAAGCCCGAGCAAGGCGGCCTCTCGAACCGACGAGTGACGGATAGCCAGCAACAGAGGAACGAGGGCAAACCAAGCACACCACCACTGATCGTGTGGTGGTAAGGCGACGTAAATGAGCATTCCACTCGCCAGCGAGAGGAGTATGCGCTTTATCCGGTGTGATGTTAACATTCTCGAAATGTTTATGATGCCCGTACGAGGGAAACTCTAAGGGAGTGAAACCAACGACCCTTTGGGGAAGGACATATACTTTGAAACGAACGCGATCTCTTTATTTGTGCATACTGTTAGCAGCAATGACCTACTCCTGCTTAGCAGGACAGAACTATCAACTCTTTGTCAACGGAGTTCTATACAAGGCCCCTTCCATCTTAGAGAAGGGTCTCCCCTATTTTCCTATCGACATCCTCTCCGAGGCCACCAGGGTTCGAGTCATTAGCTTTTCGGACAACTCCGTACGCCTCGCTGGCAGCCCGGTCGATTTCGTTCCTGTCATTCGTCAGGGTCGTCCCTACCTTCCCGCTGAGGCCTTCGCCATGGCTTCCGGGTCAGGAGTCGAAACGGACCAAACGCGCGGCCTGGTTCTCTACCGAGCAAACCCCTCGCCGAGCACCGCTGTTACCGGAAGCGGTCAAACGGCCAATCCCAATGCCAACTCCAGTGGCTATCCTGCTCAAACGGCTGCTCCCTACGCCACCTCCAATGGCTACCCAGCGCAGTCTAGCCCGAACCAAGCTGGCGGAAACGCCGACTATACTTACAACTACAACTCGCCCACCGGCCCCGACCATGCGAACCCCGGCGTCACCGTCGAAGACCCCGGTCCCGAGATCCCGGTTGCGGCTCCCCCATCGGCCGTGCAAACCTCGCCCAACACCGATGGCATACACGAGAGTGTCATCGACGCCATGAAAACAGCCGAGGAGATCACCTACGCTCAGAGATGGCTCAAGCACAAGATGTACTGGGCCAACCAACTCGACCCCGCCAACTCCCCCTACCTGAGAGTCGACCTGCCGCCAGCCAGCCCGCTCTACACCCCCCACCCTTGGGCCACTCCGTAGACGACCCTCTAGAGAGCAGAGCACACAATGCCTATCGTTTTCATCGGTGACGACCATCACCGCTACTTCCAGGAGAAGCAGGCTGAAACGCTCTCCGAGCGCTCTGAGGATCTCCAGGTTCTCTATTGGCCTACTGTGGGGCTGGAGATCTTCAAGCAACTCGACGAACTCGCCGCCGAGGACAAGCTCTTGTTGATCGCCTCGCGCCACGGAGCCATCCCGGTGGTGCACTGGACGGCCAGAAATCCGAGCAAGGTGCGCAAACAGATCCTTCTCCACCCCAGCCTGCACCTCAACATCCCGGGCCTCGAGGCCCCTGAATCCCACTTCATCCCTACCATGGTGTTCTGCCACAGCAAGGTCGCAAGCCCAAGCCATGAAGAGATCGCAACCTTGGCCGGAAAGCTCTTCCACGACTATTCCGTCCATCTCAGTACCGAACCCGCCGAACTGACCTCCACCTTACGGCTCCTCGCTCTGTCCTAGGTCAGGCACCCTGCCTGACCTCGCAGAGGAGAGAGGGCTTCAAAACAAATCGTGTCGGCAAGGGTTTTGCAAATGGGGGTCGGAAGCGAGGTTCTCATGACGCGTTGGCACAAAACTCTTCTCCTCTTCCTGCTTCTCACCGTGGCTTGCTCCAACCCTGGAGTTGCCGAAGAGCGGTTGACCACCTCGAAACTCCGAAGCCTGGGAGTGGAGGTCACGTCTCTGCAACCGATCACCTTCTCCCACGACAGCAAGACCTTGGCAGCCTTTGACCGCGCCCCCTTCGAAGAAAAAG
>CAZVVF010000900.1:0-2601 GCA_964630575.1 uncultured Burkholderiales bacterium
CTGTGGCTCGGGAGATGCAAACAGACGCCGGCTCTCGAAACACCGCCGCGTTGGAGCAACGCTCTGCTGGCCGTTCTCTCCATCGTGGTAGCCGTCTTCACCAACGCCCAACAGATAGCCAACCCCGATGACGACTACTGGATTCACGCCCCTCTCCAAGGACTGATGCGGCATGACAACTTCCCCCCTTTCAACCCTTTCTTCTCCGACATCCCCATGAACGGGCACTACGGCCGCAACCTTGGCCTGGTCATCTTCAGCTACCTCAGTGGAGCCGACGTCTTCCTCTCCCAGCACCTTGTCACCAGCGCCCTGCAAGTTTTGACCCTGTGGCTCTTCTACGCCACCTTTCTAGCCTCTACAGAACGCCGAGAGGCAGCTCTTTTGGCGACCACCTTCGTGTTCTTCGGTATCAATGCCGGAGGGCGCGGGGGCCTCATCGATACCCTGCAAAACAACAACGCCTTCGTCAACCTCTATCTCGCCTTTTTGGCCTATCTTGCCGTACGAACCTGGAAGGAAGGTTCCGCCAGCACAACGATCCTAGGCGGACTGACCCTGGGCTCCTACGCCATCGTCTACGAAACTCACTTTGGCTTGGTCTTTCTGACCATCTTGGGGGTCACACCGCTGCTGTGGGCTGCCCGGTTCATCGACCGCAGAAAAGCTCTTTGCGCCTTCACCTTTCTTCTCATCTCACTCCCCTTGGCAGCGACCCAAGGCGGCCCCATCACCGACATTCTCGACCGCAAGATCGCCGGGCGCGAGCACACTCAGTCCGAGACCCTCTCCAAGGGGATGCAGAACCAAGCCCAGGTCGTCAAAGTCAGCTTCCCCAAAGAGGAACTGTTTCAGATTCTCTTGGAGACCGGTGAATATCAGCGGACCTCACAGATCTACACCCTGGACACCCCACTCAAGTTTCTCTATAAGCCCTCCACCGATCGCGGCTACGCCTACATCTGGTCCTGGGACGTCCTAAAGATCCACTTTTTGCCTCTCTACCTTCTGCCCTGGAGCGCTTTCGTTCTCATTCGACGAGGAAGTCTCGCCGGTCTGTTTTTTGGGGCCTTCGGAACGATAGCGTTTCTGGTTCCGGCGCTGGTGAACTTTGGACCGATCTACGAATCTGAGTACTATCGGTGGGAATTCGCCGCAGCACTAGGCTTTTCTGCAGCCCTGGGCCTGGCCACGGCCACCTTACTAGAAAAAGCCGAAGGCCAGCCCTTTCACCTCAACGGGAGCCGACTCGAGATCAGACCCTCGGGCAAACGCTACCTCATGGTGGGACTTCTCACCCTGGTCAACAGCTGGGCCTGCCTCAATTTTGTGGCCGCGAGACTGACCCAATCGGTGGGCATCAACCCCAAGACCTGGCTCATCTTTCCATCCACACCGGAATGGTTGGCCAGCCACCCCGTGCTCAACTTCGACCATCTCGACTACGAAGCTGCCACCTGGCTTGAGGAACGGGTTCAACCAGGAGACCGAGTGCTCACCAACTTCGCCGACGAAAACAACTTTTCCATACTCTACGAATCCACCCTCACCGGCATCACCGGAGCGCGTTGCGTTGGCCACGCTCTTCCCCTCGAAGACGAGAAGATTGGGACGACACCATTCCGTCGCTCACCGGCAGCCCAGCTCTTTTGGCAAACTCAACGACCAGAGCCCCTCGCCCAACTCCAAGTTGACTGGCTCTTTGTCAACGGCGACAACCAGTCCACAGCCCCTGAGTTTCCCGGAGCCACACTCGAAAAAACCTTCAAGCACGGAAACCGACGAAGATATCTCTATAGCGTGCAAGACTCTCTGCTGCCCACTCTCAGTAACCGATCACCAGCGGGGGCGGAGGTCGCTGCCGAAATCCAGAACCTCCCTCAAACCATGAGAGGCGGCCGTGTCTACAACTTTAACCTAACGGCTCAGTCCGAGCCCGAAGAATCGTTCAGAGGAACCGTGGTCCTGTCGACACTGAGAACATCCGACGGGCTCCTATCGAGTCCGGCCGAAAACCTCCAACTCGCCATCGACCAAAAGGCCGACGAGCGAGGCACTCTCAACATCGCCCTGCCCTTCATCGCCCCCTACGACGAAGGCGAATACCAACTCCAGGTGGCCTACAACCCCGAGGACCAATCTCCAGGCCTCGCCATCGGCGAAACGACGTTTCGCTCCGAGTTTTCCAGTGGACTCGCAGAGATCAAGCTCGACGCGATCACCTTTCCCAACAACGCAGACCCCAAGGCCCTGCGTCTCCCACTGCGTCAACTCCTTAAGCCCAAGGCCGTCCTCGAAATCCCCAGCGATCTTCCCCACCCGCGGGATGTCCTGGCCTGTTGGTCCTTCTACTCCTTGGAGCGGAAAGAATTTGATCTCCCCCCCCAAGTCAACCTAGAGCGCGTTCTGCTCCAGAGCGACTTTGCCGAACTCCCGCTGGTGACTCCAGAGAGACCCGGCCAATACCGACTCTCCCTCTATGTGTCGCCAGGCCAAGGGCAGATGACACGCATCTTAGGCCCCATGGTCGAGATTGTGAGCAACGAGCCATGATCGGCCAGAAGTCAAAAGCTGTCTGGCTCTTTCTGAGCGCCCTGTTGG
>CAZVVF010000901.1:0-2601 GCA_964630575.1 uncultured Burkholderiales bacterium
TGACGGTCTATTTGGTCCCTTTTGAGTTGGTCTCGGTACTGCTCTTGATGACTCTGGTGGGGGCCATTGTGATTGCCCGTAAAGAGGAGAGGGCGCCGTCACCCTTGCCCTCGGATGATGAGGTGACCCCGTGATCGGTTTGTTCCACTACTTGACCTTGGCTTCCGTGCTTTTTTGTATCGGTCTCTACGGCGTGCTCACTCGGCGCAATGCCGTGGCCGTGCTTATGTCACTGGAATTGATGTTCAACGCCGTCAATATCAATATGGTTGCGTTTTCGCACTATCGACCCGAGATCACAGGGCTAGCCTTCTCCCTGTTCATTATCGCGGTTGCGGCTTGTGAGGCGACTGTAGGAGTCGCCCTGGTGTTGTCTGTGTACCGAAACCAAAAGGACATCGACCTAGAGCGTTCGACCCAGCTTCGCTGGTAGCCGCTCCCTGAGCCAAGGACCGGCCCCCATCACCTGGAGTCGTCTTCTGAACCCTGGGGGTTTACTCTATCCTCTGGTCTCGGGATTCTGGGGATCCTAGAGCCTGGGCCTGGCCTTTGCTCTCTCAATATCTCGTGAGGCAGTGGGAGTGGATTGCCTTTGGCATCCAGCGGCGGAGGGTCTCCGCGCTTCCAGCCGTCGTACTCTGGTGGCAATTTTAGACGCTCTGCGACCGAAGGATCCTGGCGCTCTGGAGGCGGTGGAAAAGGCGGAGGTGGCGGTGGCAGCATTGGGGTCTCAACCGGTTCCGCTTTGGCTTTGGGCGTCGCTTTGGGGTAACTGGGCCCTGTTGTGATGTTGGGCTTGACGACTTTAACTCTGTTCTCTTGGGGAGTGGGCTCGGTTTGAACGGTTGTCTCGATTGTTTGGCTTGGGGTCGGGCGAGGCTTGTAGTTCTGAAAGAGTTCCTGTCGTGTCTCGATGATCTGGGTAGGCTCGGTTTCTGGTTCCTGAATTGAAGGCTGCGCGCTGGTCGAGACCTTTGTGTCGCTGGGGGGGGCGAGGTTTTCTCGGACGACCGAGGTGGCAGCGGGACTGGCCGTGGCTGTCGGATTTTGGGCCTCGTCGCTATGGTTCGAGGGCCAGACGACAATGGCCAGCGCCGCTATGGCAACTAGGATAGCCGAGCCTGCACCGATGGCCATAGCCGAGGATGGGGACTTCTTTTTCTCCACCTGAACGGTGGGATACATCTCGACCATAATAGCCGCTGGAGTTGAGGAGGAAGGGCCTCGAGTTGTGGGAGTCGAGATGTTTGTGGTGGTATCGCTAGGTGCGGTCGCTCCGAAGTCTTTGGTCGGTCCCTCGCTGTCGATGCTGGGGGTATCGACGGCTGCTATCTCGTTGCGAAACTCTGCCATGCTGCTGTGGCGCTCTTGCTGTCGCAGGGCGAGCGCCTTATTGAGGAGTTGCTCTACCTGGGCTGGCAGTTCTGGCTGGATCTTGGTGACGGGGATCAGCTTTTTCCCTTGGGAGATTCGAGCCACAGCATCGGGTGGGACTTTCCCGGTCAACAGGTAGTAGAGCGTTGCTCCGAGGGAGTAGATATCGGAGCGTTGATCGGTCGACTGGCCTCCACCGTATTGTTCGATAGGAGAAAACCCACTGGTTCCGGTCCCTTGGAGAAAAGTGCTGGTGCGGTCTCCGGCTTGTGCTGTGCGCGCGATCCCAAAGTCTATGAGCCTGAGGCGGCCGCTCGGCTCGATCATGATGTTGGAGGGTTTGAGGTCGCGGAACAAGATCGGTGGGTCTTGAGTGTGGAGGTAATGGAGGACCTCCACGAGGGGGGCGGCATAAGATTTGACCTCGGCCCAAGTGAACGGTTTCCCGTGCTGTTTGAGTTTTTGTTGAAGGGTCTGGCCTTGCACGTAGGCCATGACCAAATAGTGCTTGTCCCCCTCGATAAAGAAGTCGGTGACTTGAACGAGGTTGGGATGGTCGAGATTGGCTAGAAAGGAGGCCTCTTTGTTGAACTGGGCCACCGCTTGGGCGAGTTCGGACTCGCTGAGGCCTTTGAATTCCATCTCCTTGACGGCGACTTTTTTGCCCCCCAGAGCCTCCATCGTGGCCAGGTATACGGCTCCCATGCCCCCTTGACCGAGTATCGATTCTATACGATAGCGAGAGGAGAGGATGGTGCCAGGACTAAGCATGCTCTTGCGAGTTCATTTCGGTCACACGATTGCGACCGTTTTCCTTGGATAGGTAGAGGCCTTCATCGGCCTTGTTGAGAGCGACCTTCCAGTCTGGGTAGTTTCTGAGGGAAACCAATCCGGCGCTGAATGTTATGGAGAGGGTAGGCCCTCCTGCGATGGGGATCTCCAGGTCGGCAACGCTGATTCTGAGTCTGTCGAGCAGCACTTTGGCACCCTCCAGGTCAGATTGCCGTATGTACACCACAAACTCTTCACCACCCCATCGGGCTACCAGATCGCCGGTGCGCACCTTGTCTTTGAGCGTGACGGCCAGCTGTCTGAGAACTTCATCTCCGGCGTCGTGCCCGTAGGTGTCGTTGATGGCTTTGAAGTGGTCGATGTCGATGATGGCGAGGCAGGAATTCAACCCGTGCCGTTTCGTCACCGCGGACTCTTCTTCCATGCGCTCTTCGA
>CAZVVF010000902.1:0-2601 GCA_964630575.1 uncultured Burkholderiales bacterium
TTGGGTCCAGCGGCCCAATCGTAGAGCAGTGTCTTTAAGGGCAGTCCCAGTGGGATCTCGTAGTTTCCCGGCTTTTGGATGTCTCCTGAGAGACTGATGATCTTGGTTCCGCACTGTCCGTTTCTGCCCAACTCGCGATACCATTGCGCACCTTTGAGAACGATGGGCGGCACATGAGCCAAGGTTTCGACGTTGTTGACCGCCGTAGGCAGTCCTTCGAATCCGTGGGTCACCGGATAGGGCGGTCGGTTCCGAGGGAAGGGGTGCTTGCCCTCAAGGCTGTTCAGCAGGGAGCCCTCTTCTCCGCAGATGTAAGCCCCGGCTCCACGCCTGAGGTAGACTTCGCAGTGCGAAGTGTATCCGCGAGCTTGGGCCTCAGAGAGAGCCTTCTCCAAGATTTTTGAGGTCTCCGGGTACTCGTATCGCAGGTAGATAAAGGCTCGGCGTGCCCCCGTGGCTCGGGCCGCGATCAGAGTGCCTTCCAGCACGGCGTGAGGATCGTAGTCCAGGATCGCACGGTCTTTGAAGCAGCCTGGTTCCCCCTCGTCGGCGTTGCAGACGATGGTTTTGGGGTCGCCCTGGGCTTCGGCTACCATGCGCCACTTCTGCCCGGTGGGAAAGCCAGCCCCACCGCGCCCTGTCAGCTTGCTCTCGGTGATCAGCTCCAGAAGCTCATCAGCAGGCATCTCTCTGGCCTTTTCTAGGGCCTGGTAGCCGCCGTACACGTCGAGGTTCGCTTGACCAGGTCGGCGGATATTGGCGAAGACACACTCCTGTTCTCCACCAGGGTTCACAGGCGGAAGGGGGCTCAGCTTTTGTTCAAGCTCCACTCCGATCAAGGTCCGATCACCCTTGAGAACAGAGACCGGTTGATCGCAACGCCCAGAGCAGGACATCTCAACGGCTCCGGAGAGGCTCTCGAGGAGTTCACGAGCTCCATGTTGGCAGCAGATGGGGCCTGTGCAAACGCGGTAGTTCTCTTTGCCTCCTGGTTGGCGGGAAAAATGATGATAGAACGTGACTGTGCCAAAGAGATCGGCGATAGGAATGCGGAGAGCTTTGGCTACCTCGCGAAGCACGTCCTCGGAAAGATATCCATCGCGGTCGTGAAAAGCGTGCAGGATCGGGAGCAAGGGAGCTGGCTGGTCGAGCCAAGTCGCTATCACTTCTTGATCGGGAGAAAGAGATGTCTTTGCCATGTTGGGCGGTTCGATAGGAAGGCTCTAAATACTCTTTATGAGACCCTCTACCTGGGACTTCGTACCGAAGCTGAAGCTCGCATTTGGGAGTTGTCGGCTGAGGTAGATGGCCGCTTCCTGGCCGAGTGGACCGGCCTCGTGCTCAGAGCGATACACGTGAATGGCGCGGGGGGAAAAGTGGATTTCGGAGTAGCTGGATAACCCACTTCGGATGACCAGACTTCCCCGATGACTGTTGCCTGAAATCTCAACCTGAAGTTCCCGCGAGCCTTCCCGCAGACGAATGTATCCCCTGGAGCCCTCCGACAGGCTCTCGTACGGTCTCTGGGCTGCCAGGCTTTCGAAGTAAGACTCGAACTTGCTGATGTAGTGGGAGGCTTCGTCTTTGTTCACCATACCTTTGGGGATATGGGAGACGTAGTTGCTCCTCTTGAAGGCTTGGGCTCGTTGCTGGCGATGACATCCGTTGCTCATAGTGATACTCCTCAGTTCGACTAGGTTTGAGTCTAGCCGAAGCGGCTTTAGGAGCCTGTTGAGAGAGGGGTCGAGATGTTGCTGTTTGGTTAACGAAATTGTTCATCCGGGGAATACTGCCCGGACTACCCATGGCAACGAGATCAGGTCTTTCTCCGCTTTGCCAACGATGCCAAAGAGGTTCTCAAGGAGTCTCTCTCGCTGGAGTAGAGCGTCTTCTCCTGGAGTTCTACATAGCGCGTCTCGGAGGCTTCGAGTTCGAGTTTCGATTCCTCGAGTTGTCTGGTGAGTTCGGCGATGGTCTTTGCTTGGCTCTCCAGCAGTGCCCTAGACTCCTCTAGGTTCGATCTCATGATCTCCTGGGATTCCACATCGGAGTAGAGCGCCAACAATTTGCTGCGACTCTCAAAGGCAACCGCCTCAGCTTCTTCCTGACTGCGACGCGCGGCGGCGGCCTCCTTAGTCTTCTGTTCGGCCAAGGCTTGCAGACGGGCATTGTCGGCCTCTCGCGCCGAGGCTTGCTCGTTGTAGCGGCGAGCTTGTTCGAGCTCCTCCGTTTGGCCTTGCAATTGGGACCTGAGTTGGTCGTTGTCGGCCTGAACGGCCTTGAGTCGGGGCCCTGCCTCAGCGAGTGCATCCCGTTCGGCCGTCAAGGCTTCCACCTGGCTCACCAGTTCGGAGTTTGCGGATTTGAATTCGTTGAGTTCCGAACGCAGGTTTCGAGCCTGTTCGAGCAGACTCTGCTTGAGCTTATTCAAGGACCCTTCGCGCGACTCCAACTTCGCCAGGCTCTTTTGCAGGCCAGCTATCTCGGCGGTGAGTTTCTCGATTTGGTCGTCTTTGACTTTGGCCTTGGCGGCTAGATCGGCCTGAATCGCGTCAAATTTGGCTTCCAACTCGGCGCGCTCGGAGCGCCAACCCTCTGTCC
>CAZVVF010000903.1:0-2596 GCA_964630575.1 uncultured Burkholderiales bacterium
GGAAATCGTGAAGGCCCATGTCGAGGTCTTTTCGGATTGCTGAAGAGATTCTTCAAAAGCCTTCAACAACCAAGAGCGGAGGGTGATAGACTTCGAGTTTGTAGGGAAATTGACAGTAGCGGCGTCCGTTTTCAGGTCAATACTGACAACGGATTGGCCCCCCTTGAAGACTGGTATCGCCATGGGAGGATAGTTTCGCCAGACGAATTCAGTACGACGGTCCTCACCTTAAGACAAATGAGCGCTGAGGGAACGGCAGAAGTACGGGAAGACCAGGTCTTCGTCGACACTGAATCTCTCTATTCGATAGACGAAGTCGACCGGCTTTCTCTCAGTGTCGCACCACCCTTTCCATTCATCCCAGTGCTGAGTTGCTCCAGCGACATGGCCCATGATGATTTTCGTTACGAGTTGAAATACGAAAAAATCGACCGCAGCCCGGCGCCTATTTTGTCTCGTTGTGGGTGCTGCTTCGAGTCCGGCGGCGAACGTTGGTTGATCCCACAATCTCTCTGGCAACTTCTAAAGGAACTACAATCTGCAAGCTCAGACTGTTGTGAAGAGGACCGGCTTGTCAGGTTTTACAGTATTCGGGGAAGCCTCGAAGCAAGCGGAGGGCGAATCGCAGACACCTATCTGTCCGAATTGGACGTCATCGTTCCTGAGAGTTTAGAAATCGAGTTGTGTCCTGGTGCCGGAGACAGCATCAATGTTCTGCCGCGAATTGAACATTCGGCCAACAGGATTTTTCAACGTGCATTTCGGCAGCGAACGCGCAACGTCTATGCCCTCCGGCCCGGGGCTGGAACAAGACGGCTTGTGTTCAAAACGGAACACCGAGAGAACCTAAAAGAAATCAAGCAACTCCAAGGCATCCGAGGTGAGCAGAAAGCCCGTTTCCTGGAGAAGCCCGAGTTGTTCCTCTCAACCGACTCTGTCGACCTTACAGACTTCCCCCGACAGGCCGCACGATTTGGTGGAATTCGGCGACGCGCGAACATCAGACGAGAATCTGGCAAAGCCATCCTTCACGTTCAGTCTGTTATTGCGGAGCCAGAACAGCCAGCACCACTTCCGGTGGAACTCAGCCGCGAGAAAGCTGCTCGGCTGCTAGACGAAGTCAAGAGTGCCCGTGAGGCTGGAAGAAGTCAAGTCTGTCTAGACGGACTTCCTCCGGTCCTAGCCCAGAAATCACTCGAAGTTCACCTGGAGAGTGTAATTCGGCCTACAGCACCTCTACTAGAAGAACGGCACGAGAAACTGGAAGTACCGGGAACTCTGACCAGAGGACTCTCCCTCCTTCCTCACCAGCTTGAAGGCCTGGAATGGCTTCAGGATCTTTTTCGCGAGGGGGCTGACGGCGCGCTTTTGGCCGACGACATGGGCCTGGGCAAGACACTACAACTCTTGACTTTCTTTGAATGGCTCCGCCACCGAATGGACACTATGGGTCCTAGCCTGCTGATTGCGCCAGTAGGCCTTCTCTACAACTGGCAGCAAGAGTATCAAAAGTTCTTCCAGGGTGAGAACGCCCTCACCGACAACGACATCCTGCCCCTGTTCGGCGAGAATCTGAAGCTGTTCCAGCGAAGCGACCGAACACTCGACCTCGGTGCTGTTTCAAGACACCCCTTAGTTCTCACGTCTTATGAGACTTTACGTAGCCGCCGGACTTGCTTTGAGCAGCTGGCCTGGACCTTGGTTATTCTTGATGAGGCCCAAAAGGTGAAGAACCCCCGGGCACAGGTCACCGAAACGGTGAAAAGCCTGGACACTATCTTTAGGGTTGCCTGCACGGGCACTCCAGTGGAGAACAGTCTATCCGACCTCTGGTGCCTCATGGATTTTGCCTCGCCCGGTTTGTTGGGTGAACGGAAAGAGTTTCTGAAATCTCACGAACCCCAAACGGAAGCGGAGTTCGAATCGCTAGGCGAGCGAATCGAGGAGCGGCTCGGGGACCGGTTTCTACGCAGACGTAAAGTCGATATCCTCAAAGACCTTCCACCAAAAATTGAAAGTTCTCCCAAAGTTCCTATGAAGGGCCTGCAGCGCGACCAGTACCAAGGCGCAACCGCCAACTATGACAGGTCCAACGCATTGGAACTCATCAGTCGATTGCGTCGTTTATCTTGTAGTGCCGACTGTGAGCCACCAAAAGGCCAAGACTACAGTTCTTTTTCCGCCAAGCTGCAGTGGATGATCCGACTACTGCGCGACATTGAAACGGCCGGAGAAAAGGCTCTGATCTTCGTCGAGTACAAAGACGTGCAGAGAATCCTGGCGGAAGCCCTCGGCCGCGAGTTCGGACTCACCGTGGATATGATCAACGGGGATGTACCGACTTCGGCTTCCGGGAAAGCGCTTAGCCGCACTCAGATTATCGATCGTTTTGAGCAAAAGCAGGGATTCAACGTGATCATTCTGTCACCCCTAGCCGCTGGTTTTGGACTTACTATTACCGCCGCCAACCATGTCGTGCACTTTCTAAGGCACTGGAACCCCGCGAAGGAGGACCAGGCCACCGACCGAGCCTACCGCATAGGGCAAACGAAACCTGTACACGTTTACTATCCGGCCGCAACGCTTCCAGGCGCCA
>CAZVVF010000904.1:0-2596 GCA_964630575.1 uncultured Burkholderiales bacterium
GCGGAGGTTCTGGCTCTACGACGAGCTGCTCGACGAACAGGGGATTGGCGATTCCCCGGCGCTACGATGTATGTGACTCTCGAGCCTTGCTCGATGTGCACAGGAGCGCTGCTGCAAGCGCGGGTGTCAAAGCTCGTGTTTGGAGCCTATAATAGAGAGACGGGATGTTGTCTCAGTCTCTTAAACCTGGCCGATGTGCCTGGTGCTCGGACTCAGTTGACCGTCGTTGGCGGTGTACTGGAGAATGAGTGTCAAGAAAAATTGAATAGGTTTTTTAGTTTGCGGAGAGGTGGCAGAGCCTGGCTGAATGCGCTCGATTCGAAATCGAGTAGGGGTTAACGCTCCTCGGGGGTTCGAATCCCTCCCTCTCCGCCAGAAGCGTGACTGAGCCAGGTTGCGCACCACTTGGAGAGGTGGCTGAGTTGGCTGAAGGCGCACGATTGGAAATCGTGTATACGGCCTCAAACCGTATCGAGGGTTCGAATCCCTCACTCTCCGCCAAGATGGCTCGTCCCAATAGGGACGGACCTTTTAACGCTCGCGGTTGGATTGCCGTGGGGGTTAACCGTATACCGGCCGACCCGGTTCTGCGGTTGTTGAAGTTCGGGCCCCGCTCAATTGGACGCTCGTGAACCCGGTCAGGCGTGGAAACGAGCAGCCGTAAGCGAGAGGTTTAGTGTGAAGCGGATCAGCCTGGACGGAGATCGTAGACTGGGTAACGCGGTGGTTAGCCTCCTTGGGAGTCCAACCGCCTTTTTTTTTTGTCTCGATACCAGAGTCGTGAGTCTTTCGCTCTCCGCTTTCTGTGTCTTCGGGCGTCCTACAACTCTTTCGAACGTGCGTTTGTAGTTATTCTCTACTAGGTCCGTTTGAGAAGCAGCGCGAGTTGGTAGGCTCATGAGGTCTTGGCGACCAGATAGTTACATTTGGCCACTGGTCTATCGACCAGTCTCAGGGTAGGGTCGAGACTCAGTTGGAATTTTGAAAAGTGGGTTGGGGGGCCCGAATGAGAGTTGGATGATTGACCATGGGAATTGCAAAGCCACGGGAACTTAGTTCCCCCGAAAAGAGCTATTACCTGAAGATAAGGCTCTTCCTAGGCGGTAAAGGCATTGCTTTCAGTATCCCGCCTATTCTTTTGCTCTTGGGTCTGGTCTGTGGCTTCGGCAGCTACAAACTGGCCAACACCAGGGCGCTTTCAGAGAGTCAACGCTTGACCGAGAAGATCGCGGACCTGGAACTCGAGAATCAACAACTGCAAGCCTTCCTGGAATACAAAGAGAAGGAGCGCAAGCAGATGGTTTCGCTGGCCGAAGCTCGCTCTAAAGAGCTTTGGAATGAGCTTGAGACCCGCGACCGTGAACTCTCACGCCTTTGGAAGGTGGTCGGTGAAAAGCCCGCAGCCGCAGCCAAGAGAAAGCCCAGGACTCGGGAGTCGCTGCTCGGCAGTCGAAGCGGCGGAAGGCGTAACGCCCTAGCCGTTAAGGTCGGTTACAGCCAACTGACCAGCGAATTTCAGCGCGATGAGAAGGAGATCAACAGCCTTTGGGAAGCCGCCCTGGCTTATCGTCAACGCAAGATTGAGGCTTATAAAGCCGAGATGGCTAGTCGGACCCCTTCTCTCTGGCCTTGCGAGGGAGAGCTGACCTCCCAGTTCGGCAATCGTATCCACCCGGTCTACGGCTACGGTCGCTTTCACGGCGGATGTGATATCACAACCCCTTACGGAACTTCTATTAAGGCTACTGCAGCGGGAGTGGTCAAGCACTCTGATTGGCTCGGTGGCTACGGGCAAGTTGTTGAGATCGACCACGGAAACGGGCTCAGTACCCTGTACGCGCACTGCAGTGAGCTTTCGGTCAAGAAGGGCCAATACGTCAAAAAGGGTCAGGCCATTGCAAAGGTGGGAACGACCGGTCTTTCCAGTGGACCCCATTGTCACTATGAGGTTCGACGGAACGGCAAGCAGATAGATCCGAGCCCTTATCTCAAGCAGAAGGATGCTCCCAAGCCGATAGCTAAACTATAACGTTAGAGGCAGGATATCTGAAAGTACTTCCACCCATATCAGAAGATGACAAAATGCTCGCGGGGTTGCCCTACGTAGTGTGGCCCATTGGGTCTCTTTTTATATTGGCTTCTCGCAAGAGAGAAGACGCCTTTCTCCATTACCACGCCGTTCAGGCGCTGTTGTTCGGTGCTGTTATGTTGGCGCTGGTCTCGGTGCTGTTCTTTCTCTTCTTTGTCGGGTTTCGGGTGATACCGGGTTCGGCGTCCTATCTCCCCGCCTTTTTCGGTCTCGGGACCCTTTTGGTTGGTGGGGCTTTGGCCTTGGGAGTTTTATTGACCGCGGTCTTTTTGGGCTGGCGGGCCACCGAAGGCGAGATGCTGAGAATTCCCTACCTGGGAGACTACGCCGAGGAGAAGATGCTGGACCAGAGCGGTATGACGCGACGTCAGTTCGCAGAGATGTGCGAGCGCTCTCTGGCCCCGACTCCAGTGAAGGATGAAGAGATTCCCTTCCCCGCCCAGTTGGTGGCGGAGCAACCTCCTGTGGAGACTGCCATGGATCGGTTAGAGGCCGCTCGCCGAGCTC
>CAZVVF010000905.1:0-2594 GCA_964630575.1 uncultured Burkholderiales bacterium
GCCCCGGACACTGAGCCCGACGGAAAATCGAGATAAGCTATCTCCTCCTGGCTGAGGGCCAGACCACACGCCTGAGCGTTTTCAAAGACCCGACTGGCCTGGGTGGTTCCAGGTATGGGAACCACTCCATCCTGAGCCAGCAGCCAAGCCAGAGCAACCTGGACGACTGTGGAACCCCGCCGCCGGGCCAGATCGCGAACTCGTTGAATCAAGGGGGAGTTCTTGAGAAGATTTTCATCGGTGAAGCGGGGGAGTTCCCTACGAAAGTCGTCGGACGGAAGGTCGCTCTGCTTCTGGATAGCACCTGCCAGAAGCCCTCTGCCAATGGGCGAATAAGCGACCAGACCGATGCCCAGCTCTCGCAAGGTCGGCAGAACAGTTGTCTCCAAATCGCGGGTGAGCAAGCTGTATTCGCTCTGAACCGCACTCAAGGGAAACTCCGCGTGCCCACGACGAATGGTGCTCGCACTCGCTTCCGACAAGCCAACGAACCTGACCAAGCCCTGGCTGACCAACTCTCCCAGAGCGCCAACGCTCTCTTCCACGGGAACATCGGGATCGATCCGATGAAGGTAGTAGAGGTCGAGGTAGGGGGTTTGCAAGCGCTTGAGCGACTCACGGCACGCTCTGTGCAGATAATCGGGACGACCATTGACCGTGAGACCGTCCGCATTTCGGCCCGTAATCCCCCCCTTAGAAGCCAAGACGAATCGTGCCCTATCGGTGCTTATCACCCTAGCCAACAACCGCTCGTTGCGGCCGCTACCATAGACATCCGCCGTATCCCAGAAGAGAACCTCGGCCTCTACCGCTGCGTGCAAGACGCTGAGCGAGCGTTGCTCATCGACCGCTCCATAGGTTCCCGACATTCCCATGCAACCCAACCCCAGTTGGCCGACTGTTAGCCCTTGTTGACCACATTTCACAATTCTCATATAGGGTGAACTTTGGCGCGATCGCCCCCACACCTTCGAAGGGGACTCAAAGGAACGCCTCTACCCCTGTCGAAATAGTTTATATATGAACCAAAATGCTCTCGCCCCCACCTTCTTCATGGACTACCACGAACCATCAGTCCAAGAATTCACGCGCTATCACACCCAAGGGCTCAGCGATCCCAAAGCGCAGGCCATCCAACTCTTCAAGGTCGTTCGGGACACCTTTGACTACAATCCCTACAACATCAACCTACAAAAGGATGCCATGAGAGCGAGTGAGATTCTCAAGCGCGAGTCCGCCTACTGCAATGAGAAAATCCTAGTCCTAGCCGCAGCCCTGCGCTCTCTGGGAATTCCAGCACGACTCTACTTCGGAAACGTCCGCAACCACATCGCCACAGAAAAGCTCCAGCGACTCATAAAAACTGACATCATGGCCTTTCACGGCTCTGTAGAAATCTGGCTTGGAGACCGCTGGCTCAAAGCCACGCCAGCCTTCAACACCTCTCTGTGCCACAAACTGGGAGTGCAACCTCTCGAATTCGACGGAGAAAACGACGCGATCCTCCAGCAATTCAGCACCGATGGCCGCCGCTTTATGGAGTATATCAAGGTTCACGGCTCCTTTGACGACATGCCTTACGACCTCTTTGTCGCGGAACTCAAGAAGCACTATGGCCACCTCATTTCTGAGGGCGTCTTGAACTATCGACTCGCTTAGACCAAAGCCTGAACAGAACTCCGGAGAACGGCCACTCGAAACGGCTCCATCAATCTATTTGGGCCAAACTATAGGACAGAGCACCGCCAGCCAAAGCTCCGATGGAGGCGAAGACTCCAGCCGATACCAAGGCCGGTTTCAGACCCAAGAAGGGAGCCAGAGTGAGGCCGTTCATAAAGCCGATCCCTCCCCCCACTAGGCCTCCTGGAAGCGCCCCTGGCAAGCACATCATGGTATCGACGTAGCCGCGATGGAAAGTGTCTTGAATACGGCTCGAAAGGCTCGCTTTCGACTCGCTCTGTGGTTGACTTTGCCGCGCTGCAAGAGCGGGTCTGGTGGACTGAATCTTCATAGTCCTATGATGCCAAAGACCGCTTAAAGCCCGGTGAGTCACCGGTCACGAAGAAGTCACGAAACCGTCGAGAGACTCCCCACCATTCTCGAACACATCAAGCCCGAGACCCCGCTGTAGTCGCCCGGTCCAGTACTCGCACCACACAGGTAGAGGTTGGAGAACGGGTTTCGAAGACTCTCCCGCAAGCCGAAACTCTGCCAGAGGCTCTTCTCTCCGCCGAACAGATGCCCACCGCTGGCGGAGAAGGTTTGTTCCAACTGGTCGGGCGTGTACACTCTCTCCACCTCACCCAAATCGTGCTTCTGACAAAAGGCCTCGACTTTCTCCCGGGCCCCCTCGCCATTGAGGTGCTGGAGATAGAGCCAACCAGTCCTTGAATCGAGTTCGGCAAAAGGCTCTTCAGAGAACCCTCCGTACTTGGTCGGGTCATAGGCCCTTTCCAAGCTCCTCAGGTCGTCGGCGAAACTGACCATCGCTCCATCCCAGCTCTGCACGGGAGCAAGTTTCGCCACCACAGTGGTGGAGCGACAGTCCCACGATTGGGCGACTGCCAGCAGGTCAGGGTCGACCTTCCCCTGGC
>CAZVVF010000906.1:0-2592 GCA_964630575.1 uncultured Burkholderiales bacterium
AACCGACTCGACACTCTCGGACGAACTCAGCTCTTCTTGGAAGACGTTCTCTTCGACCACTTCCGGTTCCGGCTCTGGTGCCGGGCGTCTAGCGCCCAATGTCGGCTTGCCCCCCAACATCGGCTTCTCGCCCCCCATTTTCATGCCCAAACCAGGGCGACGCAGACCGGCTCTGGTCGAACCGCCCCCACCACCCAAGGTGGGCTTGCCCAACATCGGCTTGCCACCGCCAGCGGAAGGATCGACAAGACCTTTTCGCAGCCCTAAGCCGCCACCGGAAACAAGCCCTCTCCGGCGTGCCGTCGCTCCACTTGAAGAAGACGATTTCTTTCCAGTAGAACCGGAACCTGAAGCTCGGCTCGAAGTGGCCTTCGGCTCAGGCTTGGCCTCTACAGTGGGAGGCTCTGGCTCAAACTGGGCGGGAGGGAGTTCCCCCAGATCGGATACAGACACCAGCCCGGCCTCTGGCGTCGGGGGGTCCTCATCTGGCGGAGTGGGCGGCAGAGGTGGTTCAAACTCTTTAGCCTCAAGGGGGGCGCCGAGATTGGTCAATCCCTGCTGAGCCTGGGCATTCCCCTCTTCGACCCCTAAGACTATCTGAAAAATCTCAATGGCCTGGTCTCGCTCTTCGACCTCAAGATAGGCTTGAGCGGCCTCCAAGAAATGCTGAACAGCTTCGTCCTGCTTACCCATCGAGAGATTCAGTTCGCCCAACTTGCGCATAGCGCGCGGCAATTTCGGATTGTTTTGAAGAACTTTATTGAAGGCCAAAAGACCGCTTCGGAAACGTCCCTTGAGTTGACAGACCAGACCCAATTCGAGCAACGCGTCCTGGTGCTCTAAGTCGTGACGCAGCACCGAGCGGAACTCCTGTTCGGCCTCATCCAACTTACCCAGTTCCGTGTAGAGACGGCCCAGCGTCAGCAGCACATCCGGGTCGTCGGACTGGACGACCTTCATGCGTCGATAGGCCTCGGCAGCCTTGGCAATATTGCCAGCCTCCTGGAAAGCGTTGGCCACTTTTCGGTACTGGTTGGCCCCGTCTTGAATCAGCCCGTGAGAGACGAACATCTCGGCCAATTCCAAGGAGATATCAAGATTCTCAGGCTGCTCCGCTTGGGCTTCCTGGAGCAACCGAATAGAACGGTCCCCATCACCGTGCTCGATGCAGAGCCGGGCCAGTTCCCGTGCGAGATAGACGGCACGGTCCGTATTGCCGCGCTTACGCTCAATCTCCACCCGCTTCTCGCGCGCAGATTCGCACTCAGGCTTAAGAGAGAGGACCTTCCCGACTACCACTTCGGCATCGGACAACTGATCGCGCTCTACGAGAACACTGATCAACTCCACATAGGTGTCGATGACCGAAAGAAATTTCCCACGAACAGACTGGACATGCGCGAGACGACGGTAAACATCGGGCTCATTGGGCTCGCTTTGCTTGATATTCTCAAGCTGCTCGAGCGCCTGATCCCACGCACCTGACGAAATCGAACTTTCGACGCCTGCTAGGAGAGCGGTGGCTGAACTCACTCCCAAAACCTCCTTGTGGGGCACACTTAAGCTCGTAAAATTCAAGCCTACGCGACAACTACTCGCACGAGCACCCCGAGAGGTTTTCTCTGGGAACCCTATGGCTCCTGCAACCCTATGGGTCATTGAACGCCACGAAACTCAACGATGGCCAAAACGACAGCAGCAGTCGGCCGACAAGCCCGACATCCGGGTCGGGGTTGTCGACGGGACAAAAAAAAGAGGCCCCAAATGGGGCCTCTCTTTTTGTCCTCTTGGACGTTCGGGACTATCTCATAATATGAGGAGTCATCATGACCACAACTTCGTTGCGGTTTTTCGTCACGTTCACGGTTCGGAACAGTGAACCCAAAACAGGCAAGTCTCCGAGCAACGGAATCTTAGACACGTTCTGGATATCTTCCTCACGAATCAATCCACCCATGATGATGGTATCACCATCCTTGACTCGCATATTCGTTTCGATGATACGAACAGCCGTACGAGGATATTGGTTGTTGATAAGTTCTAGCAAAGTACTTACTTCGGGTCGAACCTCAATCAGCACATAACCGTCTGCTTTCACGTTACTCGTTACATCGAGCTTGATGCCGATGTCGACGTATTGAACCTGGAACTGTCCAGCTCGGGGGTCAAAGTAAACGATTGGGTACTTGTCACCGATGTGAATCAGCGAAGGTTTTCCAGAAATCGAGGCGACTCTTGGCGAGGCCAAAATTTTCGCTTCATTCTGGGTTACCAGGAAGCTTATCGTTGCGTCGATGGCCAGAGGGGTTCTTGCGAAGGTCCCTACAGCTACCGGAACGATAGGCGGAGAAGTGATAGCAGAGATGGGGTCCAACACGGGACCGGTTGGGGTCCTTACGACCTGTTGGCCAACTGCTTGCTCTTGGAACTGTGTCGACAGTGTGAAGGGCGTCTGATTCGACCCCCAAGTAACACCGAGGTTCTTGGTTCCGTTGTCACTGATATCAACCACTTTCAGGTCGATCATCACTTGGTCGAGCGGTCTATCCAACTCGGCTAGCAACTCACGAACTTGATCGATGGCACCGGGCG
>CAZVVF010000907.1:0-2589 GCA_964630575.1 uncultured Burkholderiales bacterium
GCGCGCAATCGGGTCTGAAAGTCCTTGGCGTAGGCTTCGGCTTGGCCCCGTGAGAGGCAGGTCTCTCGAAAACGAAAGTTACCCTGCATCCCCTCTTTTTGTTCGATGAGCTCAAGCATCACCGGTGCTGACAAGACGGGTGGCTCTACGAAGAGAAATTCCCAAGGTCCCAGCGGGCTCTGCACCACACCGCCTGAGCGCAAGCCGAGCGATTCCCCTCGGGGGGTGTCACTCTCTATCCAGCGCGCTTTCTGATACTGCTGATACATGATCCAGACGTCGGTACGGGGTGTTGGCATGGTGGTCGTGACAGGGAAAAACTGTCTCTTGAGGACCTCGCCGATGGTGTTCCGGTTCTTTGCCCACAGCTGCTCCCAACTCGTGATCTCAGCGAGCTTGCGGCGATAGAGCACGAGCTGCGAGAAGAAGCCCACGGTCTGTTCGAAGCGCTGGTTGGGACGGTTGGCGACGGCTCCCCCTAAGGCGAAGTCATCGCTCTTGAGGGATTGGCCTATGCTGACCTGAAGGGTGGAGAGGATCAGGTTGAACATGGTGATTTTGTGGCTTCGGCATATCTGGCGAGCCTGATCCACGAGCTCCTGGTCCAAGCGAAACGGGACGTAGTCGGCCGGGTCGTCGTCCTCGGAGTGAGGCAGTGTCAGGTTGGGGCACCCCTCGAGTTCAGCGCTCCACCACTGGCGCATCTCGCGGGCTTTGGGCAGAGCGAACCAGGCGTGTTGCCAAGCGCAAAACTCTGGAAATCCTGGTGGTGGCGGCCCCTTGGGTGGTTCCTCCAGTTCGGACATGATGATCTCGAGACTCCACAGGTCGGCGGCGCAGTGGTGGAGGTCGAATTGCATCACGTCATCGTTCTGACGCTGATAGAGGCGCAGTCGGCACACCGGAAGGCGGCTCAGGTCATAGCTCTCGAGGGCGTCGGCGAGCAAGCGCTCGCGCAGCTGCTCAGCGCTCCATTCAGAGGCGTCGACCACCTTAAACTCGAGCGTGTGGGTGGGATGGACCTGCTGCTCGACCTGGGCCTCCAGGTTGAGCTCCCAAAACTGGAGCGCTTCGAGACGCAGCATGAGCATCTTGGTATGGTAATCGATCTCCTGTTCCGGTGGGACCGAGTAGGTGGTGCGCAGGGCAGGATGCCGATCGATGATGCGCTGCATGCGGGAGCGCAGCAGCTCCGGGTCCTGCTTCTTGAAGAAGCGGATGGTGGATCGCATGTGCCAAGCCGGGGTGTTGCACATGGAGCAAATGAGGACCAAGCCCTGCAGAACAAAGGCAGTCTTGCCTTTGCCAGATTTTTGCTTGAGCATGTGGGCCAGCATAGCCCTCTTTTGTTCTGGGCTGAGCTTTGAGACTGAGGGCTTCTTCATGTCAGGCTGTCATCGATCATCGACGCCAGCATGGCGTCGATCTCATCGTCCTCAAGATAGTCCAAATCCCCTTCTGGAGCCAAGGAGGAGTCCTCCTTGGGTTCCATCGATTCGTTCAGCATGTCCACCAAGGCCTCCACCGAGGGTTGCTCCATGAGCGTGCTCGAAGCGAGGGTTACGTTCAGAGTGCTCTTGACCCAGTTGCGCAGCTGGAGCGACATCAGCGAGTCCAGACCCATGTCGATAAGGGATAGGCTCGAGTCGAGACGTTGTGGCTGTGTCCCCAGCACGCGAGCGACTTGGGCCAAGACGACCGGGTGTAGGGCGCTTCGGCGCTCCTCGGTCTCCAAGGCTTCGAGTTGACGGTGCCCGCTCTCTCCGCCTTTTGTGGCGTTGCTCTTGAGCAGGGCTTCAAAGCGTGGAACGGGCTTGTTTCCCATGGCCTTGCGCAAGAGTGCCCAGTCCGCGTTCATAACAGCGACCTGAGTGGGGTTCACGCTCAGGGCTCTGTCCAAGGCCTGAAGCGCCTGAGTGGAGGTGATCAGCTTGCTACCACCGGATTCGAGCCAGGCGGCGACGGTAGGGTTTCGGGCGAGATATCCGACATCTCCTAGAGGACCCCAGTTCACGGTCAGAGCTGGCAGGCCGAGGTGTCTTCGGTGGTAGGCTAGGCTGTCCAAGAACGTGTTGGAGGCCGCATAGTTGCCCTGGCCGGCCGACCCGAACCAGGCAGCGTTGGAGCTGAACATGATGAAGAAATCGAGCGGCTGGTCCAGGCTGGCTTGATGGAGATTCCAGGCTCCGTGTATCTTGGCCTGAAAGACGCCTTCGAGACGTTCACGGGTAAGGTTCAGGGTTGGCACGTCGTCGAGTTGCATGGCGGCGTGAACGATGCCTCGCACCTCGCCGAGTTTGCCGAAGAGTTGCTTCACGCCAGCGGCGTCGCCTACGTCAACGGCGTGGGCTTCGACTCTATCGTCATCAAATCCGGTGTGAGCCTTGGGCGTCCGTGATAGAACCACCACGCGGTCGGCACCCTTGTTCAGCAACCAGAGAACGACCTGGCGCCCAAATCCTCCCATGCCGCCGGTCACAATGTAGGTGGCTCCTGGAACCGGATTGGGGTTCGGTTGCACCCACTGAGGAGGCTCGGCGGTCATCACGATCTTACCGATGTGCTTGGCTTGGCTAAGACAGCGGAAGG
>CAZVVF010000908.1:0-2588 GCA_964630575.1 uncultured Burkholderiales bacterium
CTGATGGGCATCCTCCAGCCCCGCCTCAGCGAGCGCTCTCGCCTGAACCTGCAGCGATGCCTGATAGGCGGCATCGTACTGCGGAGAGCGCTTACCCATGAAAGCCATGCCTACGGCTAGGAGCAGAATGATGAGGAGCAATACGAAAATGAGGGCGAAGCCTCTGTCGGATGAAGCGAACCCTCTCATAGATTTGGCTCCTGCTGCAGCCGTCGCACGACGATGGACTTTATAGTCGTCTGTTTGTTGGCTTCGTCGAAGGTGATATCGACATCGTATCGGCCTCGGCCTAAGGGGGAACACTGAAAATCGGATATGTCTCCAGCCAAGACTAGGCTGCTGGCGTGGCCTCCGGGTGGTGTCACGGTTCGAATCAGGCGGTCCTGGACCACGGAGTATTCAATGACCGAGAGGTCGGTTGAGTCGAAAGGGTTCCAGACGTTGGGACTCAGGCGGGGGGAAACCCGCTTTTGCTGGGCTGGGTCTACCCGTTCGAGTCGAATTCTCGGGTTTCCACTCTTGACGCTCATGCTGACAGCGGCAGCCACATCGGAGCGCACTGTTTCTATGGCTCCGGCCGCCCCGACCATGGCTCGATCCTTGTGGCTCGATTGCACCAGCGCGCGGGAGTAGCCGCGCACCATGAAAGCTGTGGCACTGAGGATAAGGCTCAGCATAAAGGCCACCAGGAGAGCTTCCAGGATGGTAACACCTCGGATACTCATCAGACGTCGAGATTCTCCCAGGCTTTCGTAAGCTTGGTTTGATGAGCTTGTCGGTAGCGTGAAACGACTCGCATTCGAACATTTCCAGCGATGGATATCCACTCTCCGGGATGAGGATAGGCGTTGCGAAAAACGACACTTCGGCCGGTGCGCTTGGTTCCAGGGAGATCGTGGTCGATGATCCCGTTACCACCGAGAAGCGAACCCAATCTCGCAGGAACCACGTACCATTCGAAGCAGACGTCAGGAATCTCGTTGTTGTCTTTGTCTTGGAGGGCTGCGGTGAACGTTTTGCTGGCGCCAGCGGCTAGAGCGTCTGAGGCAAAATTAACAGAAATGGGGTCGCTGGCGAGTTCGCGAGGCGGATCGCCGACCAGGCTGGTGATAGAGATTTTGTCACTGGGCTGGTCGGACCAGGCTACGATGACGGTGACTCTACGAAAGGAACGCTGGAGGCGTCGCTCCTTGGTCGAGGCGACCCAGCGTTGTTCCAGACTCGTGCATGGTGAGAGGACTTCGTGGTTCTTTTGGCGGACCGTGATCGTGTAGCTCGCCTCGTCAAGGTCTTTGTAGGGGGTGCCCGGATAGGTCGAGTCCCAATTCTTATCGTAGTTGTCAGGGTCCCGTGCCCAGGCTCGAATCTCCTCCATGGTTTTGGCTGCAAGGCGCGAGGCGGTGAGGCGCTTTTGCGCGAGATTGTTGTACTGCAGAGAGACCTGAAACAGACGAAAGACAATCAAAAAGCCGGCCAAAAGGAGAAACATGGCGATCAGCATCTCCACCAGGCTGACGGCTCTTTTATCGCGAGCTGCTGTGACTGATAACATCTTTTGACTCGGTCGTGAGAAGTTCGAGGGCTGATTTGACGATATTGATTCGGTAGAGCGAGTAGGGCGTGTCTTTATCGGGGGTGGATTGAACCACGATCATATTTCCGTTGGAAGTGAATCGCGGCATAAAATTGTCCTGACCCGAGAAGAACTCTTCGCTGGAGCTGACGGTGGGGGGCCAACTGTCGTAGTTCAAAAAGAGCACTTTAACTTTGTATTTGCCCGAGGAATCGGGCTCACACGCCACAGCGATTTTGTTGGCCCCTCTAGCCCAGCTGCACGAGGTGACGTCTTGGGACTCCGGAAGCAATTGAATAGGCGGGTTGACGTCGGTGTCAGAAAGGTAGATGGGGTCGGATGTCTCGTCTAAGGGGTCGACGGGATTGACCGCCAACAAATACAAGCCACACTTGCCGTCTCCATCACGGTCTGCTCGAATCAGAATCATACCGTGCCCTAGCCTGTTTTTCGGACACCACTCAACGCCTTGGACGTCCCACCTTAGACCCAGCGAATCAGTGAGAGAGCCTTCCTTGCCTGGGTCCGAGGCGTCGATGCGCCGGTAGCGGGGGGCTGAAATCAGGGGCTTTTGGATGACAAGGCTTGTGCCATCAGGCTCCTCTTGCTGGTAGCAGAGATACTCGCCCGTTGGGTCCCAGCTGGCGGGGTATTGGCTACTCGATGCATCATAGACCACCGCTTGGGCGAAGGAGCCTTCCCGTACATTTTTGATATAGATACCGTAGAAGCCATCGCCGTTGCCGTCCTTGAGATAGGCAACCCGATTTCCATCAGGGGAAAAGACAGGAAACTGTTCGTCGACGCCGGGACTATGCGTCAGATTGTAACGGTAGCGACCATCGGCGGTGGATATCCAGATATCAGATTTGTCGAGGTCGCCATCGATCGTAGAGCTGAAGGCTAGGTAGGCGCCCTCCGGTGACCAGGTGGGGTTGTTCTCGTTGACCCCCACGATGTCGGTGATTTTGGTGATTCCGGTTCCATCGAGGTGCATGGCATAAACGGCGTCGTT
>CAZVVF010000909.1:0-2581 GCA_964630575.1 uncultured Burkholderiales bacterium
AAAAGTAAAGGGTTGTAAGATGAGAGTCTTAAAGATATGGAATCAGGTGAGAATATGATCGATAGAAGAGAGTTTCTGAGACTCGCGACGTTGAGCGGCGCAGCCGTCATCTTGGGCTGTCAGCAATCGCCGAGCCAATCCAAAGCCTCTCCAACCCAGAGCCCCGAAGCGATTCTCGAAAAGAACTTTCAGTTCATCGTGCGCAATCGACGCCCCAAAGACCTGGAAACACCGGTAGAGGCGTTTGAGAGCTACCTCACACCAAACGATATCTTCTTCGTCAGGTCCCATCACCCCGAGCCTAAGATCAAGGAGGAAGATTGGTCCCTCACCATCTCCGGTGGAACCTCCGATCTCGTTCTCAAACTCGACGATCTGCGCAAGCGGGAAGCCATCACCGTCACGGCAGTGCTCCAATGCGCCGGTAACAGTCGTAATCTCTATCGCCCTCAGGTCCCCGGAGTCCAATGGGGTAAGGGAGCCGTCGGCAATGCCCAGTGGACAGGTGTGCGCCTCGCCGATGTCTTAGAGGAAGCTGGGATCGACCAAGACTCGCCACCTCACGTGGTGGTTCAAGGCGCCGACAAGCCCCTTATGGCCACGGTCCCACCGTTCATCCGACAACTCCCGCTATCGAAATGTCTTCACCCTGACACTCTTTTGGCCTACGAAATGAACGGGGAGCCTCTACCCCGGTTTCACGGCGGACCAGTTCGCCTGGTCGTTCCAGGATGGGTTGGGGACGATTGGATGAAGTGGCTGATTTCCATCAAGGTACAGAAAGAAGCCTATGACGGCTTTTACTACAAAACAGCCTACCGATTTCCAACCACCTTCAAAAAACCTGGCGAACCGGTCGACCACGACTCCATGCAGCCGATGACCGAATTGGTGACCCGCTCCTTGTTCTCACGACCTTCCCAGGGTCAGACCCTGCCCCTGGCAGAGGCAACCGTTCGCGGGGTTGCCTGGACGGGAGGCCAGGCCCACATCACCAGAGTCGAGGTCTCCGACGACGAAGGCCAAACATGGTCTGAGGCGATGCTTGAGGGTGAAGCCAAACCCTACGCCTGGAGACCCTGGTCGTTCCTTTGGACGCCTAAGGCGAAAGGTGCAAAGACCCTGTGGTGTCGGGCTACAGACAGCCGCAACTTTACTCAAAAGCTGGAGCCATCTCCCTGGAACCCGAGCGGCTACCTCTGGGGTAGCGCCGATAGCATACACGTGGAGGTTCAAGGATGAGGAGATTAAAGTTTCTTCTGTCGCTGGGGGCCTTCGCTCTGCTGCTGAGCCCGTCGAGCGGTGCTCCCGATCCCCTAGAGTGGCCCAGCGGCGATGGTCAGAAGTTGGTCAAGGCCAACTGCCTGATCTGTCACTCCGGCGAGATCGTGATGGGCCAGCGACTCAGTGCTGAGAACTGGGCCAAGGTGGTGGAGAAAATGGCCGGTTGGGGCTCCCCTATTCCGGAAAAAGACCGTGCGGCACTCGTCGAGTACCTGTCCAAGAACTTCAATCCCGAGACCCCTGAGCCGAAGCCCATAAGGATGTCACCGCAAGACTAGAGGGCTAAGAGAGCGCGATCCAAACCGCTCGCGCTGCAGCACAGACCCTATCCGACGAGTCCACGACAGCCGTCCCGGCGAAAGCCTTTCGCCGTTGTGTTCCCAAAGGCCAACCGATCACTCGCAGCTGCTCTTCCACCTTGGGACGATGAAACACCTGAGCTGTAAAACGCCCCAGAACGCGGGGTTGAAAGGTGCCTTGGTCCACAGCAAAGGCACCGGGACAATCCAAGGCGCACCAGAGAAACTCAGGCCTGACGACCCCCTCAGCATCTCCTAGCTCCGGTGCTGGGATCCAGCTGGAAGCCACCAATTCAGAACCTTCCACGGGACCGGCAAAGATGCGCAATCCGTCGCCGGGATCCCGGCCGGGTCCGCAGACGAAACAATGGGGAAAGGGATGATCGCTGTGGCCTGCATAGCGCTCGCTGGCAGCGAGAGTCTGAGCCCAAGTTGGAGGTTCGGGGATCTCCATGTCCAACTCTCCGGGCTTCGCCACAGCGACCGTCTGGTCGCCATCCAAAAGCTCAACCACCCCACCCTCGCGACGGAGGTCAAGGTCCTTGTCCAGCGGCGGGGGTAGACGGAGAGTCACCTCCACGCATTCCTCGTCGAGCAAAAGGCTGAGCTTCCCGCAGGTATAGCCCCCGTTGGCAGAGCCGTCAGGTCCGTTGAATCGGCTAGAGATGATCATGGGGGTGAATTCAGAACTGTTGGCCAGAACCCTACCCCACACCGAGCGGCGACTTTTGACGCGCCAACAGCGGAGCCATCACGCTCAACACCGATAAGGCTATGACTCGCAGGAGAAAGCTCCCACAAAGCCGCACAAGCGAATTCAAGGAGTACCAAAATGACGATCTCAAAAGACACCGTTGTGTCCCTAAGCTACGTACTGAAAGACGACGAAGGCGTTCTCATCGACCGCTCGGGTGATGAGCCCCTGATCTACCTGCACGGACACCGCAACATCGTTCCCGGTCTCGAGGCCGCCCTCGAAGGCATGGAGATGGGGCAGA
>CAZVVF010000910.1:0-2577 GCA_964630575.1 uncultured Burkholderiales bacterium
TGGCAGGGGCGAGTGTCCCTGAAAAGGGTGTCGTTGATACGGGAGAAACCGTCTCCGTGGGTCACTTTGACCAATTCTCGGACCGGCTGGCTCACCTTCCACCGGATACCCGAGTTCTCGATGCTGTCAAAGACGTGGCCTACTCGCTTCCACTGTCCAATGGAAAGGAATTGACCGCCGCGCGGCTCTGCGAGATGTACCTGTTCGCGGGTAAGAGTCAGGCTACAAAATTAGAGAAACTCTCCGGCGGAGAGCGCAAGCGTCTCGAACTTCTGAGAATTCTCATGGAGGGCCCCAACCTTTTTCTGGCTGATGAGCCGACCAATGATCTGGATATCGAGACGCTCCAACGCCTAGAGTTCTTTTTGGACACCTTCCCAGGCTGTGTGTGCATCGCCACCCACGACCGGTTCTTGTTGCAGCGGTTGTGCGACCGTTTGCTGATCTTTCGAGACGGTGTCATCGAGGAAGCTCAGCCATCGGTTCTCGACAATATCGGGCCGGAGTTCTTCACTTCGCCCGTTTCAGCAGGCTAGCTCAGGCCCACTCGTCTCCACGCCTATGCTGCTTTCGAAAGAGAATTACAAACAGGCCTTCCAGTATCTGGACCGACTGTTGTGCGATTATCGATCAGTGTGGAGCGAGTCGGCCTTCGTTACCGATGAACTCAGTTGGCGAACTGAGTATCCCAACTTGCACCGGGATCTTCTCGCTCTGTCTGAGAATGCTCTGCTCTGTCTGGGCGAGGAGAGAGAGGTCATGCTCTTTCTCGATCCCTACATACCGGGTCTCGCCTCGGTCGCAGACTGGCATGTCTCTAAAGTGAGCGATGACCCCTGGCAGACACCGGAGCGAGCGCTCTTTGGCCTGCCCGGGCGAAAGAGGCGACAGACCGAGGGGTTTGTGACGGCGCTCTTGGGTTTGCTGAAGGGGCTCGAAGGCGAGGCGTTAGGGGAGACAGGGATCGCTGACTGGTGCTCGGGTCGAGGGCTTTTGGCACGCCAGTTGCACTACGCCACTCAGGCCAAGGTCGTTTGTTTCGAGCGCGACCGCGCGCTGTGCGAATCGGGGCGAGTGGCCAACGACAGGTTGGACAAGCGCCTGTCGGCTCACGTCACCTTCGCCGTGCAGGATGTTCTGAGTCCACTAGACCCTGGTCACTTTGACCGCACCTCCACCCATACCGCCCTCCACGCATGTGGTGACCTGCACCTTTCCATGATCGAGCAGACCGCCAAAGCTAGGGTTCCGGTGCTGGCTTGCTCACCGTGCTGCTATCACTCGATCCGAGAGAACGTCTATGCGGGACTCTCTGCTGCTGGACGGGAGTCGGCACTCAAGCCAACGAGAGATGAACTTCGCCTCGCCACGGCCGAAACGTGTACCGCCAACGCGATAGAGCGGGAGCTGAGACAGAGGGAGTTGCTGTGGAGGGTCGCCTTTGACCTGCGCCTTCGAGAGTTGAATGGGCTTGATGAGTATAGTCCGATGCCATCGGTCAAGAAGAGCTTGCTCAAAACATCGTTTGAGGAATTTGCCTCATGGATGATGAGGGCCTTACAGAAAAAGGGCTCTCGCTCGGTGAAGTTCTTTCCCCTGACTCCAGAGGCCAAGGATGACCTCCTGCAACGAGCTCAAAAGAAAGTGGCTTCCATAAGGCGGCGGGAGAAAGCCCAGCTGGGTTTTCGCAAGGTCATAGAGTATTGGCTGCTTCTCGACCGCGTTCTCTTTTTACAGGACCAAGGGTACGACGTTGAGCTGCAAGAGTTTTGTCAAAAGAAAGACTCTGGTCGCAACACCGTTATTCTAGCCAGTCTGCCAGCGGGAGTTAGAAAAGGCGGTTAAGGCCACCAGTCTCGGCTGTCCTGAAGGGCCTCTTTTGGTGAGTGGAATTCTTGACGGCTCAAGGTTTCTGCTCCTTGGTGTCGGCGCTCAAGGCGGCCTTCACTCGAAACGTTCTCTGCCCTATGAGGGTCTCGTTGAGGCCCACCGAGACCTTGTATTCACCGACTTGCCACCCCTTTTGTGGTGGGTTGGCGAAGAAGGTCTCCGTGGTGTTTCCAGGAGTCTGTGAGCGGTCTGTGAGGGCAAAGTCTATGCCGGGGTCCAAGGCTGACCATACCACCTTGAGGTCGCCGGATTGATCGGGGGAAAGGGTGATGAAGGCGAAGACCTTCTTGCTCTCGGTATGGAATTCTGGATTCGTCTCAGGCTTTTGCGAGTCGCTGCCGAGCCCGATCTCCAGGGTTAGATTCTCGACGGCATCGGGTGCCGGGGTCGGTGAGGGTGTCGATGGTGTTTCAGAGGGACTCGCCGTGGCTACAACCGCAGGTGTTTCTGCAGGCGCCGGGGTCGGAGAGGGTGTCGATGGAGTTTCAGAGGGACTCGCCGTGGCCACAACAGCAGGCGTTTCTGCAGGCGTGGGGGTGGAGAGCGGTTGAGGGGAATCGGCATCCTTGAGTTCCAGCTTGGCTCCTTTTGTCCATTGGAAACCTTGGTCTGGGAGTCCGGGGCCGCCAGAGTTGCCCAGCAGCGACCCCAATCGGGATTGGAAGAAGGGAGCCGCGCAGACTCCTT
>CAZVVF010000911.1:0-2571 GCA_964630575.1 uncultured Burkholderiales bacterium
CACTTTTCCGCTACCCATCGCATGAGACACCGCGCGTCCCAAAAGCAGTGACGGCGCCGGCGAAGCTTGAGTGAAAAATTTGAGGGTCGGGGGCTCAGGGGCTTCTAGCTTTTGCACGCTGAGGACGAGGAGCTGATCTTGGGTGGCGCACCAAGTGACGGTGACCGGATAGCCTAGAGAACTCTCGGCCGCTTGTGTCCATCGGGCTAGCAACAGAGCCTCGTGCTCAAGAAGGGAGCTGCGACGTCCCTTCTCTCGGGAGAGGGGAAGGTGTTCGAGTCGTTGGGAGCCAGGATCGTAGAGCAGCTGAAATTCCTTTTCCCCAGAGTGAGAAAAGAGGCACGAGGTCCGGCTTTCCAGAGCAACCTTGTGAAAATAGAACTCATCTCGGGCCACGGTTCGACGCAGGACGTCTTCGGCGAGTCCCCAGGCTGAGTAGACCAGAATAAAATTTTGGGCGCCAGACTTGAGGTCCAGAGAGAGGGCCACTCCTGACCGTAGAGTCGTACAAGCTCTCTGCACCACGATACTCGGGAGCCTCGATGTGGGTTTGAGGGTTGGCTCGTCGTAGAGACCGACGATGCCGTTGCTGAAGTGCTCCAGATAGATCTTATGAATGGCTCTTGTGAGCTCCTCAAAGGTGTGAACACGCGTGGCTTTGTCAAGGACAGAGCGGGTCTGTTGACGGACCCACAGGTCCGCTCGCGAGGAGCCGACCAAGCTCTCGAATCGGCTTTGCAGCTGCCCCTCCAGCTCCGGCCCGAGAGTAGCCGTCTTTAAAAGCTTGGAGGCCTTGAAGCTACGAATCATAAGATCGTTGGAGTTGGTCGGGTCCGCACCTGTGTAGAGCTCTGTCAGTGACTCTCGTATGGTGGGGGCATCGAGCATACCGAGGCCGGCTTGGGGAGAGAGGACAAAACCTCTCGATTGCTCGACCTGAGGTTCGTGGACATCTGCACAAGGACTGTAATCCGAGATCAAGGTCGTGGTCTCCGTGTGATCCATGGGCCTACGATTTGGGCAACCAGAACGTAAAGGTCGCTCCGCCGTCGACTCGGCCTTGGGCTTGGATCTTTCCGCCGTGACGGCTGATGATCTTGGCGACGATGGCCAAGCCCACTCCGGTTCCTTCAAACTCGCTCTCCCTGTGGAGCCTCTGAAAGACGCCGAAGAGGCGGTCGATGTGGGCCATGTCGAATCCAGCTCCGTCATCTTTGACCCAAAACCTGATGAAGCGATCCTCCTCTTCGGCTCCGAACTCGATCCTACCGGGACTTCTGTGGCGGGTGAACTTGAAGGCGTTCGAGATCAGGTTTATCAAGACTTGTCGAAAGACCGAGGGGTCCACAGCGACCATTGGGATATCGGAGACGATCTCAAACACGGTCTCGCGCTCAGGGTTGGCCTCTCTCAGCTCTTCAACGATCTCGGCTGCGAGCGCCGCTAAATCCGTGGGGGTTTTCTTGATTGCGGTGCGTCCCAAGCGAGAGAAGGCCAACAGGTCATCGATCAGCTGACTCATTCGTTGGGTGTTCTTGATCACGAGCTTTAGGAGCTTTTGTCCATCATCGTCCAAAGTCTCTTCGTAATCCTCTAGGAGGATGTTGGAGTAGCCATCGATGGCTCGTAGCGGTGAACGCAGGTCGTGGGAAACCGAGTAGGAGAAGGATTCGAGGTCTTTGATGGCATCTTGCAACTCAGCCGTGCGTTGAACGACTTTCTCCTCCAACGACGCGTTGAGTTCCAGAATGCTGCGCTCGGCCTCTTTGCGTTTGGTGATGTCGAAAAGGACGCCTACGATTTGCTCGACGGCACCTTCCGGGTCTTTAACGGTTGCTGTAGAGATGCTGACGTCGATGGCTTTCCCATCTCTTCGTTTGCGCTTGACCTCGTGGCCAATGAGGGTATCACCCTTGACGACCTCATTGTGTCGGACCTCGAATTCTTGGCTCTTCTCCTCCGGAACGATGGGGTTGCGCTTGCCAACGACTTCAGTGTCGGACCATCCAAAGATCGACTCGGCGGCCGGATTCCAAAGTTTCACGATGCCGTCCGGGGTTAGAGCGATAAGGGCGGCAGGCGCATTTTGGAAGAGGGCCAGCAACGATTCATAGTTTTCTGCTAACGCTCGGTTTTCGGCCAGAAGCTCCTCATAGCTCTTCATAGGCGCACGCCTCTCTCACAGCCGTTCGAAAAGCTCCCAGGGTGAACGGCTTGGCTAAGGTTTTGCTAACCCCCGGCCGGGCGCTTTGATCTGCCCCGAAGGAGGTCAGCAAGATGATGGGAGTGTTGGGGTGCTCCTGCTGAATCCTCTCAGCCAACTGCCCACCGCTGAGTTCAGGCAACACCTCGGCAGCGACTATCAGGTCTATACGGGAGCGATTCTTGCGGAATAGTTCTAGCCCAAGGGGACCCGACGAGGCGGTTTCCACTTGGTGACCGTCGCACAGGAGAAAGGTGGAAATGACCTTCATAATCATGGGATCAGATTCGACCACCAGAGTGGTCAGGCTCTTGTCGGCGAGATCGACGTTGTCCGCAGAGACTTCTCCCTCTCCGGTGTCCTGGGAT
>CAZVVF010000912.1:0-2564 GCA_964630575.1 uncultured Burkholderiales bacterium
GGATACTTCCGCAAATGGTCGCTAGCGATCAGGGTCATATCATCAACCTAGGCTCGGTGGCTGGCCGTTACGCCTATCGAGGCGGCCACGTTTATGGTGCCAGCAAGGCGTTCGTCGAGCAGTTCTCCCACAATTTGCGTTGCGATCTTTTAGGCAAGCGAGTGCGGGTGACCAACATCGAGCCCGGATTGGTGGAGACGGAGTTTTCTCTGCGCCGTTTTCGAGGCGACCAGGACCAGGCGGATTCGGTCTACGCCGGTATTGAGGCGATGACGGCCGAGGATATCGCCGAGGCGATCGTTTGGAGCGCCTCGGTACCAGAGCGGATGAACATCAACCGCATCGAGATGATGGCCACTATGCAGGCCTCTGGTGGATTTGCTTTCCATCGTGAGTAAGTCTAACGTAGACCTTTGATTTTTCCAGGAAGGCAAATTTAGAACATATGAAATCCCTTAGAAGTTCTCCGGGAACACTTGTTTTTCTGGACAAACAGGTCGATCATTTTTCCGAGCTTGAGCCGAGGTTGGCGCAGCGGCTTCCTGAGCTTACGGATCTGTCTCCGAGCGACATGGAAAAGGTTCTCGAGGCTTTGAGCGCCGAGCTCGACGGCGGTCACCAAGATGTTGACCGCGGTGTGGCGGTGCATCAATCCAAAGTCGATGTTCCGGGTCTAAGGCTCCAGATCTTTATTCGCTTCAGCAAGGACCTCAAGGTCGTGGGGCGGCACGGCATTCCGCTCCGTTTTGCTTGGTTCTTATTCAGCGACCAGGATACCCACCCTCACCTAGACGTCGTCGCTGAGTTCGTCCAGTTGATGGTGGACCCACGACTCAAGCAAGCCGCTCTCGAAGCGACCTCCGGCGACCAGATTTGGGACGCCTACGAAGAGGCTCTTCCCCAGCGACTGAAGATGGCTCAAGCGCCTCTTGGCCTCGAGTCCACGGGCCGACCTTTCGGTGGCCTGATGGGCGACATCATGCGCCGTCTGCCTTTCTATAAGTCCGATTTTACCGACGGTTTGTGCCTTCGGACTGTGGCCTCAACGGTTTTCCTCTTTTTTGCGGTGCTGGCACCCTCCATCGCTTTCGGAGGTCTGCTCTCGGTGACCACCCATGGTCAGATCGGTGTGGTGGAGACTCTACTGGGCACGGCTATCGGAGGTTGTCTCTACGCGCTCTTTTCGGGCCAGCCCCTGACCATTCTAGGCAGTACAGGACCGATCATTATCTTTTTGGGGATCGTCTACGAGTTGTGCGAGCGGTTCTCGATCCCATACCTGCCCACTCTCTCGTGCATCGGACTTTGGACCAGTTTGTACCTCCTCATTCTGGTGGCCATCGATGGCTGCAGTTGGATGCGATATTTCACCCGCTTCACCGATGACATCTTTGCCGGACTGATCTCACTGATCTACATCGCTGAGGCCCTCACTAAGATGACGGTCGTTTTCTCGGGGAATGCGGTGAATCACGATACGGCTTTCTTCTCTTTGATCTTGTCCATTGGTACCTTCTGGATCGCCAGCAGCCTTTCACGCTTTCGTCGCAGCAAATACTTGCGGCGGTCCGCTCGCGAGTTTTTGGCCGATTTCGGACCAGCTATCGCGATCATCGTCATGACAGGGGTGGCCCTCTGGATCCATCAGGTCGAGGTGCAGACTCTCAACGCTCCTTCGGAGGCTGCAACCACCTCGGGGAGAGGCTGGTTTGTGAGCCCCTTCGATGCCCCCGTTTGGGTGATTTGGGCTTCGGCGCTGCCGGCGGTGTTGGCCACCATTTTGGTTTTCCTCGACCAAAACATCACGGTGCGCCTGGTCAACAACCCGTCCAACAGAACCGAAAAAGGTCCGGCTTATCACTTGGATATGCTGGTCGTGGCTGCTCTGATCGGGGTCTTTTCTCTGTTCGGTCTGCCCTGGTTGGTGGCGGCTACGGTACGCTCGCTCAACCACGTGAGAAGTTTGGCGAATGTAGACAAAGAGTCGGGTCTGAATACCTCTGTGATCGAAACCCGGCTGTCCGGTTTTTCCATCCACTTTCTTTTGGGTCTATCACTCTTGTTTCTGCCGCTTCTGAAGTTGATTCCTATGCCGGTTCTTTTTGGTCTTTTTCTCTACATGGGGATCGCTGCCTTGGGCGGAAACTCGTTCTTTGAGAGGTTGAGTCTGTGGGCCATGGACCCCAAACACTATCCTCCCACCCACTATCTGCGCGCGGTTCCCATAGGGTACGTGCACCGATACACGGCCATTCAGATGCTGTGCTTGTCGGCGATGTGGCTGGTGAAGGTGAGTGCTCTGGCTATCTTCTTCCCACTCTTGATAGCAGGCCTGGTTCCAGTGCGGCTCATGCTCAATCGGTTCTTTAAGGAGGAGCACATCGCTCTCTTGGATGCCGATGAGGAGCCTCAGGAGGACCTGCCAGAATCCTTCCCTGGTTAAACGGTTGTTCTCTCTTTGAAAAAGAGCAACCTCAGTCCGTTGAGGCACACCAAAACGGTGCTTCCCTCGTGACCGAGAACTCCCAAAGGAAGGGGCAAGGTCCCGCCCAGGCTCACGATAA
>CAZVVF010000913.1:0-2563 GCA_964630575.1 uncultured Burkholderiales bacterium
ACAGCGATCCCCAGGGCGCCGCCGGAACCACCCTCTCCGATCACGACGGTGACAATGGGGGTCTTGATACCGGTCATGAGCGCAATGGACGAGGCGATAGCCTCAAACTGGCCGCGCTCCTCTGCCACGATCCCTGGATAAGCTCCGGGCGTATCGATGAAACTGACGATGGGGAGTCCAAAACGCTCTGCCATCTTCATGAGACGACAGGCCTTCCGGAAGCCGTCGGGGTTTGGCATGCCAAAATTTCGAGCTAAGTTCTCTTTGGTTTCTTTTCCCTTTTGATGGCCGAAAACGACGCAGGCGCGCCCCTCGATTCGAGCCAACCCCCCGACAATGGCGGGGTCATCACCCAGAAGCCGGTCTCCGTGCAGCTCGGTGAAGTCCACGAAGAGATTCTCAAGGTAATCGATGGTTGTTGGGCGTTGGGCGTGCCGGGCGATCTGCACTCTGTCCCAGCCAGAGAGGTTTTCGTAGATGCTCGCTTTGAGCAGCTTAGCCTTCTTCTCTAACTGGCGAATCTCGGAGCTGAGGTCGACCTGTCCTGTGAGGTCAACCTCTCTGAGCTCCCTGATTTTGTCTTCTAGCTCTAGTAACGGCTTTTCTACTTCAAGAATCGTACTCATGCCTATTTTTGACTCCTCGGCTGGTCTTGCTTGAGAGACCCGTCACACAACATTCCCAGAATCCGAGACAGGGTCGATCTCATCTCGTGGCGAGGGACGACTCGGTCGATGAACCCTTTCTCGAGATAGAACTCTGAGGTTTGAAATCCTGGTGGTAACTTCTGTCGAATTGTCTGCTCGATCACTCGAGCCCCAGAGAATCCGATAATGGCCTTGGGCTCTGCCAAGACGACGTCGCCCAGAGAGGCGAAGGAGGCCGCCACTCCGGCGGTTGTGGGATCTGTCAAGATTGTGATGTAAGGTAGGCCCGCTTCATTGACCTTGCGAACCGCAGCCGAGGTTCGAGCCATCTGCATCAGGCTTAGCATCCCCTCCTGCATCCTAGCGCCTCCCGACGAGGTGACGACAACCGACGGGATTCGACGCTCGATCGCCCGTTCGAGAAGTCTTACGATCCTCTCGCCGACAACGGACCCCATCGATCCGCCACGAAATTTGAATTCCATGATCCCGATGGCCATCTCGCGACCGTCAAGTTTGCAGTGGCCGCTGAGGACTGCGTCGGTGAGACCTGATTTTTTACGGTCTTGGGAGAGTTTGTCGAGGTACTCTTGGCCGAATCCTAAGGGGTCTTGGGAGAGTAGGTTTCGATCCCATTCCTCAAAGGTGCCAGGGTCAGAGAGCGACTCGAGTCGCTGCCAGGCCGTAATTTTGTGGTGGTGGCTGCACTCTGGGCAAACCCCAAGGGCTTCTTCCAAAGCCTGTTTCCGAATGACGGCGGCACACGCGACGCACTTGGTCCAGTTGGCCTCCGTTGGGGCGACCGAAAAAACCTTGTTGTTTGGTCGAGCGACCTTGGGCCCTTGTTTCCTAAGCTTATCTAAAAATCTTGCCATGGCAGCTGTCTCCTAGGGACGGTTGTGTCAAAGGTTGGCCGCTTCAAGCGGGTAGGACTATCTCCTGCCCTCGCTACTGCGGCAAGCTTTTGACGGTTTCGGACTTCACGACGACCTTGCCGACGAGGTCGAAACCCAGTCGGCGTGTGATCGTCACAGGCACGCGGCGGTTAAGAATCGCGGGCCCAGCCCTACCGATCACACTCATACCGTTGACTGCCGTTCCTTTAAACCAACCGGGCTTAATCTCTGACTCGAAAATAACCTCAACAGTTTTTCCGTAGAGAGAGCGCAAGCTCTGAATCTTGAGCCTCTTGGCTAACGATAAGACCTGATTTCGGCGGAACTTTTTAACTTCGGGTGAGACTTGGTCCTTAAATTTTGAGGCGGCAGTCCCGGGTCTGACGGAGTACGGAAAGACGTGGAGATGGTGAAAGGGCGTCTCTCGCAGGAACTTCATCAGGATCTTGTGATCGTCATCGTCTTCGCCGGGGAACCCTATCATAATGTCTGAGGACAGTGTGGCCAGAGGGACCTTGGCGAAGAATCGATCAATAATTTCGGAATAGGTCGCGAGATCGTAGCCCCGATGCATTCTATCGAGGATCTTGTCGCTGGCGTGTTGCAGAACTAAGTGCAAGAAGGGGCAGAGCCTTGGATCGCTAGCCATAAGGTCTATCAGAGCCAAGGGAAACCGGTCGGGCTCGACCGACGAGATACGAACCTGAATGGTGTCGGTGGCAGCGAGAATCGCCGCAGCCAGGTCTGCGAGATTCGGCTCATCCGGTAAGTCGTGTCCCCAGATGGACAAATGAATACCGGTCAAAACGACTTCTTGGAACCCTTGAGACTCAAACTCCTTGGCGCGATTCACGACCTCGGACAAGGCAACGCTCTTGCTTCGCCCCCTGACGTATGGAACGATGCAAAAGGTACAAAACTGGTCGCAGCCATCCTGGATCTTCAGAAGAGCTCGGGTTTTAGCCGAAGCGACGGTGCTCGGTTCCCTTCCGGGGCACTGCTCAACATCGAGCAGTTGTA
>CAZVVF010000914.1:0-2560 GCA_964630575.1 uncultured Burkholderiales bacterium
CGGGCCGTTTTTTGCGGGTTGGCCAAACTCTGAGCCGCGAGTTCCAGAGCAGGGTAGTTCACCTCTGAGAGGATCCAGGGATGCTCCTTGGCCGATCCGAGCAGATAGGCTCGGCGTTCTTTTGCGATTTCGACGCGGGGTTGGAGCGCTAGAGTGATGAGGTTCATCGCTTGGACCCCTGAGACCGAACAGGTGAGACCGACCAGCAACAAGATTATGGGCAGCAGCCTGTTCGGGCTACTGCGGTAGGAGCGGATCAACCCCGTGACTCCCACGCTGCAGAAGAGAAAGCCTAGCGCGATCAAGGAGAACGCCTTGAGGCACATTGGCAAGCTGAGATGGCCGGCCAAGAGTTCCAGGGTGATGGCGAGACTCCCGCTGTTGTGAGATGTTCTGAGCGAGCTTCTGGCCAGCCATTCCAGCAGGCCCAAAAGCAAGGTCAAAACGACAAAGTCAATAGCCAAGCGCGGCAGCGGCCGTCGGGTTTTGAAGGCGATAAAGAGGTAGGTTGAGACCAGGCATAACCCCGACCAGAGACAACAGACAAAGAGGTAGGCTCCGAACTCCAAGAGCGCTACGAGGGGCAAGGCGAAGATGGGGCCCAAACAGAGGGTCCCCAGACCGAAACGAAGCAGATCCCGCTTGGACAATCGGGTGCCGCTCCACAGGTCCAGGATCAGACCCGGCAATCCACAAGTCCACAGGCCAACAACAAAAGCGCCCAGAGAGGCTGCATAGAGGAGTTGGGGCGAGGGGCTCCAGTCAAACCATGAAGCGGCCCCCAAAAAGCTCGATTTTGAGACCGCTTCGGCCCCGTTGTAGAGAGGCAGCAGTCGCTCGCTGATGGCCGACCAGAAGACCAGAAGGACCAAGGACCCGAAGCTGAAGAGGCGGAGGCCGCTGCGCAGAATCCAGTTCTCATAGGGTAGCTTTAGTCCCCGTCTCAACCAACTCCAACGCACCGTTTGAGTGCTGGCAAGAACGTTCTGGGTGAGCTGTTTTAGGGACTCATCACTGGGGTTGGGGAAGGGTTGCGCCTTGAGTTCTGCCGATAGGGCGAGCATCCGAGTTTGCAGGTGTCGGCAATCGGAGCAGGACTCGAGATGCTCGGTCATAGCCGCCCGCTCGTCTGGAGCGAGCTCGCCGTCGAGGGCACTGGAGAAGGCCTCAAAACATTCATTGCACGTCATAAGCTTGTATCAACCTCCTTCTGGCGTTGGAGACTCGGGACTTCACCGTACCCATGGGGATGTCCAAGATTTCGGAGATCTCCTCATAGCTGTAGCCCTGTACCTCTCTCAAACTGAGAATGGTGCGGTCGGTGTCGGTGAGGCGAAGGAGAGCCTTGCTGAGCTGAATGCGGCGCGTGGCCTTTTCTTCGAGACCGTCGGTGGAGGGCCCCTCGCTCTCCACCATATCGGTGAGGGATTGGGGCCGCTTTTGCTTTAGGAGTTTTTTGCACCGGTTGATGATGATGCGGGTGAACCAGGTCGTGAAGGCGCGAGGGTCGCGGAGCTGGCGAATGTTTTTGAGGACCATGATGTAGGAATCTTGGACCGCATCCTGACACAAATGGTGGTCCTGGGAGATGGAATATCCCATGCGATACGCGCTCTGTTGGGTTTTGCTCACGAGGTTCTCGAAGGCCGATTGATCTCCGTCTTGCAATCGTAGGACCAAGCGTCTCAACTCCTCAGTCTTATCGACTGGATTCGGTAGTCCCCGACTCATGGCTGTGGTTTCGTAGAGCAAAGCTAAACTCATTCAGACCGCCGTGAGAAGCTTGGAGAGGGGGGCGAAGACACTGAGGAGCACACCCAGAACGACCAACCCCACTGTGGCGATCGAGAGGGGCTCAAGGGCGTTGAGAAAGGCTTCCACGGCGTTGACCAACTCCATTTCGTAGAGGCGGCTCAGGTAGCGAAAGGACTCGTCGAGGCGACCCGACTCTTCACCGGCGATGACGAGACCGAGGAAGGTGTTGGGCAACCCTGGTGAGCCTCGTAGGGCTTGGCTCAGGCTTTCACCTCTGTGAATTCTCTCCACGCTGGGTACTAGGATATCCTCGGCGTAGTAGCGGCTCCCGCAGGTTTTGGCTGTGAGGAGAAAACTCTGGGTGAGAGCAAGCCCACCGCCTATCATCGTCTCCAGAGTTTGACAGATTCGAATGAGAACTCCGAGTCGGAGCATTTTGCCCACCAGGGGGATGCGAAACAAGAGCTTCTCCAATCTCTTGGGGTAGCGCGACCACAGGGACTTGCCGAGCCGATGGGCCGCTACACCGAAGAGAGCTAGAGCTGAGAGGGTCAAGAACTCTCGCTCGAAGACCTGACCCAAGAAGAGCATCCCACGCGAGACCAGGTTGGGCTTGCCCTGGAGTTGGAGTCCGACCTCGGCCAGGATGGGAGCTAGAAATCGGATGAGCAGATAGAGGCCGATGGCGGAGATGCCGACCACTAAAGCCGGATAGGCCAGCGCCGCTATCAAGCGGCGTTTGATGCGAGCGGACTCCTCGCTGTGGTCGGCCAGACGCAAAAGGACCAGAGAGAGGTCCCCGTTG
>CAZVVF010000915.1:0-2557 GCA_964630575.1 uncultured Burkholderiales bacterium
CCCGCCTCGAGACGCTCCAGAGCCTCTCTTCCATTGGAAGCGGCAATCACCGAGTAGCCTGCCCGAGTGAGGGCGAGATTCAACATGGCGAGAAGGTCGGCGTCGTCATCCACGACCATCACCGTAGTCTCCCTCAGCGGCAAGGATGATGTCTGTGGGCCTTCCGAAGAGTAGCGCTTCTCAGGGAGATAGACCGAAAATGTACTCCCCTTTTCGACCTGAGTTTCCACTTCGATCCAGCCCCCGTGCAACTGAACGATACTCTCCACCACGGCCAACCCGAGGCCGTAGCCACGCTCCCGGGTTTTGGTAGAGAAGAAGGGCTCAAAGATCCTCGAGCGAGTCTCCGCGTCCATACCGCTACCGGTGTCAGAAACACTCATTTTTACAAAATCCCCTGCTTCGACCTCAAGCTTCGCAGCCTGGGTTCTGGCCAGGGATACCCGGGAGCAGGTCAAGAGGATCCGTCCCTCCGAATCGATGGCATCGCGGGCGTTCAGGATCAAATTCATAAGGATCTGTTCCATCTGAGTCGGTTCAGCGATAATCTCGCCGACCTCTTCTTCCAAAACGAATTCGAGATCAATCCCCTCGGGAAGAAGGGGCTCCACCACGCTCGCCATCGAATGCATCAAGGCGCATGGCGAAAGGGAGCAACCGGCAAAGACCGGCTTACCGCTAAAACCCAGAAGCTGTCTTGTAAGGCGTGCCCCTCGGTCGGTGACTCGAAGAGCCTGCTCGAGGTACTTCCCAGCCGGATGGTCTCTGCCGATATCTTCGGCTGCCAAGGCGACGTAGCCGACGACGGCCCCCAACAGATTTCCAAAATCGTGGGCGATGCCGCTCGTCAATCGGCCCATCTCCTCAAAACGTTGAGATTGCTGAAGTCTTCGTTCGGCCACTCGGCGTCGGGTATCAGCTTGAAGTCGGCTTATGGCCATGGACAACTGACTCGACATCACGTTCAGGAAACTCAGTTCCTCCGGAGTGGGAACGATAGCACCATCGGGATGAAAACTACCTGTGCAGAAAGCACCCAGATAGGTTTCGTCGACGAGCAAAGGAATGCTGACAATGGTTCGATTCCCCAGCGCCTCTACAAGCTCTTTGTTGGTGCGAGGGTCGGTCCGTGCATCCTCCACGATCACGGGAGTACGGCTCGCGATCACTTCCTCGATGTAGGCGTCCCCGCGCGCGGGCATATCGGGTACGACTCGACGAACCGCCACATCCGGCCGCCCAAAGACCCGCAACAACTCAATCGTGTCTTCGTCCTTGAGGATGTAGAAGCTCGTGGAGCGATAACGGGTGAATCGACAGGTCTCAACGTGAGCGAGTTCCAAGAGACCTTCGAGGTCGGCAACGCGCTGCAACTCTCGAGCGAACTCGAGCATTCGTGCTATCCAAGGCTGTAAGTCTCGAGTCAAGCGCTCTCCGATAGGTCAATATTTGGTCAACTTGGGCTCTGAGCCCAACTCTACAACGACCCCCGAACAGTCCTGTTCACGTATTTTAGCACAAAACTCGCGAACAGACCGCTGCTAGCTCAGATGCGCCTGATAAGGGAAAAAATAGGTCAGGATATCTTCCACCCGCTCACTCCAACTCTCCTCGTCGTGAGTCCCGCCCTCGACCTCTCGATACATCAGGTCCTCGCCCAGCACGTACCCGTGAGCAAAAAGAACGGCTCGGAGAGTGCGCAGATCGTCGATGAGGTCTGGTATCCCGTTATCGTTGACATCTGAATCCACCTCATCGGTACCGCCATCCAGCCAGATTTTGGGCTTATTCTTGGGAGTTGGGCCCCCACCCATCCCGGTGAGAAAACAGCGCCGTCCCCACCACAACGAGGGCGAGAGCGCTGCGATCTTACCGAAGGCAAAATCCGAATACCATCCCAAAAAGAGCGCCAACAGCCCTCCTAGACTAGAACCGATAACCGCCCGGTCCTCGGGACGTCTGGAGATACTGAAGTGGTGATCCAAAAACGGTATCAGTTCGTCAACCAAGAAAGCGTTGTAGAGTTCGGCCCCCCCTCCCCCGTGGTCAGGGTCAGCAAAAGGCGTGTACTCGTTGATGCGATCGGGGCTGTTGTAGATCGCCACCAAGATAACAGGGCATATCTTCTGATCAACGATCAACCGCTCGGTCGTCTCATCAACTCTCCATTCAACACCAAAAACAGCCGTTTGGGTGTCGAAGATATTCTGCCCGTCTTGGAGCAGCGCAAAGGGGTAGCGCCAGTTGTCATTGGCGCTGTAGCCCGGTGGAAGATAGACCACAATATCCCTGTCCCCAAGGTACCTGGAGTTGACCACCATGTGGCGGATATCGCCGGTCAAACTGCCTTCGACCCGCGTCGCTTCTCCCGGTAAACAGGGTCGTAGCGAAAGGCTTCCGCAGGTTCGTAGATAGCGGTCTGGCATATAAAATCTCCTTACTGTTCTATTTCGGTACCCCTGTGAATCTCCGAGCTTGATTCGATCTTCGGGCCGAAACGCTTGAAGAGTTCAGCCGGGAGAAGAATCAAGAAAGGCATGGCCAAGGTGATTCCCAG
>CAZVVF010000916.1:0-2554 GCA_964630575.1 uncultured Burkholderiales bacterium
ATTTCGTCCAAGCAAGCGAACTCAAGTTCTGAGGGAAAATTGTGCATGCCCGTGGAAAGGTTTGGAGTTGGCAGGCCCATCTCACTCAATCGACTCCCATCGGTTCCACCCCGAATCGACTTGAAGACGGGCTCTATCCCCACCCTCTGATAGGCAGCCTCAGCTAGGGCCAGGGCTCGTGGCTCCTTGCTCAGGTACTCGGCCATATTGCGGTACTGCTCTTTGATCTCGACCTCCACCTCGACCCCTGGGATCTCGGCTGCGGTCTCCTCAGCGGCCTTTTGTAGCAGAGCAGCCTGAGTCTGCAAATCGCGAGTTTCAAAACTCCGCAGCAAGATCCGTAAGACCACTTCTTCAACGCCACCCTTGATCACATAGGGATGGAGAAACGGCTCCTTGCCTCGAGTTCGTTCCGGTGAGAGTTCAGCAGGCAATTTTTCCAGAAAGTGACCGCAGGCTCGAATCGCGTTCACCATCTTAGCAAAAGCCAAGCCCGGATGAATGTTCGTCCCCTTGATCTTTACTGTCGCCAAATCAGCCGAGAAGGTCTCGTTCTCGATCAGCCCCTGAGCCTCTCCATCGAGGGTGTAAGCGCAGACCGCTCCAATCTCGTCCACCTTCAATTTGTCTGTTCCACGCCCGATCTCTTCGTCGCAAGTGAACAGGATCTCAATAGGGCAGCGAGGTCGCTCCGGGGATTTCAAAAGCCGATCGACTGCGGTCATAATCACCGCTATCCCGGCCTTATCGTCGGCTCCCAGTAAGGTCGTCCCGTCGGTGGTCACAACGGTCTTGCCGATACAGTCGCGAAGATCATCAGCGGCTATGGTCTTACCGTTTTTGAGAGCGATCCCACCGCCCTTGTAGTCTTTCCATACTTGGGGGTCAACGTTTCGTCCCAACGCCTCTGGCGAGGTGTCCATATGGGCCAACAAGCCGATCTTGGGTGCGCCTTCTACATTGCCCGGCACTGTGGCTTGGACGATCGAGTGCTCGTCCATCCTGGCCGGCAAACCCAGAGCCTCAAGCTCCGAAAGGAGAATCGCTCCCAAGGCGCTCTGGCCAGCACTGGAAGGGTAACTCTCGGATTCTTCATCGGCGGTTGTCTCCACCCTAACGTAACGACAAAATCGGTCCAATAAACTCTGCATAAAACAGACGTTCGGATCGCCTGCACCGGCCTCCTCGAGAGACGGGTTGTAATTTCCCGAGCATTCAGTATTTTTTCCGGTCGACCCGATAGATTGATAGAAAGCAAAATGTCTGTTGCAAACCTTGATAGTGCGGCCAGTTTTCAGCGGATGAGATCCGCCCTCTTGTCGTCCACACAAAAACTCACGAGCGAAGTGAGAAAAGAGAAAGACCAAGTCGGTAGTCCGCTGCCCCAGAACACCGATGTCGCTCTGGATCTTGTCGAGCGTCTCTCTGAACGAGTGACCCAAGACAACGTGGTCGAGGCGAAGCGCTTATTGCGCCACTGCCTCTGGGCCACCAGAAAGAGCCTCTCAGAGGGCGACCAAGACACCTCTTCCCCATCGGTTCGCAAAGCTCTCGAGGATGCCCGAAACAGTTGTCTCGATATCTCCTGGACGAAGCAGATGCGCAAGTTCCCGACTGGCTGCTGGGTCAACGAAAACAGGCCCCTGGCCGAAGATATTCCCAACTTCGAGCGTGTCAACAGTCGATTCTTTCGCGGCGGCCAACCCGATGCCGAGGGAGTCGAGTGGCTTAAGGCCGCCGGAGTCAAAACGACTATCGACTTGCGAGGTGGAGACCGAGAGAATCAGTGGGCTCCCGTCGACTTCAGTGGCTTGAATCATCAGGTCATCGATATTCCAGACTTCCACCCTCCCACCATCGAGCAGGTAGAAAAGGCCATTTCTATCCTAGACGACCCCGAGGCTCAACCGGTTTTTCTTCACTGCAAAGCTGGGGTCGGACGCACCGGCACCATAACCGCGTGCTGGCGCGTCGCCCACGGAGAGAGCGCCGATGAAGCTCTGGCCAAGGAGAGAATCAATTCTTACTACGGCACTCTGAGGCAAGAACAGTTCGTACGCGATTTTGAGGCTCACCTCAAACGCGAGCCCCAAGCTCACCAGCCCGTCCAGCCGCAGCCCGAACCGCCTCAAGACAACGACCGCTGGCCGCTTCTTCACGCCTATTCCGACATCACCAAGGGCAAAGAGCTGAGCCAGATTCGTGAAAAGCGGCAGTTAACTCCAGAGGACCTCCGCGACCTCGAAAATTTCTCGTCCTTCTGGCACGGCCGTTCATAGTCGCAAGACAGCGGCTCAGCCCACCACCCACTCCCACACCGACTCGTGATCTTGCAGGAAAGCCACCCCAAAACGGGTGGCTCTCTTTTGCCCAAAAGTCGACGCATCACCGGTGACTGGATCATGCATCACCTGTGGGGGATCGTGCTACCTTGCGGCGGGCGCACCACCGGTGACTGGGTCATGCATCACCTGTGGGTGGGTCATGCTACCTTGCAGACTCCTTGCAGCCCGCGCACCACCGGTGACTGGATCATGCATCACCTGTGGGTGGT
>CAZVVF010000917.1:0-2550 GCA_964630575.1 uncultured Burkholderiales bacterium
ATTCTCTTCTAAGGCAGACTTGTGGAAGCCACCGCACACGGCCAAAACCGACCCATCGCGCGCCGCCCAAGACAGGAAGCGCCCCATGAATTCCTCCCGCTCAAGATCGCTGTCCTCAACCACCGAGCACTCTCTGAGATTCTCGAAATACTCGTTCAAACGGCGTCCGAGTTCCGGCTCAGCCAAAGGGCCTTCGAAGAGATGATCCCACAGTTCATCCATGCCGTTGAGCCCCAAGCGATGGCAAAGACGGGCGACATATTCCCGAGACCGGTCCCCGTCGCGATAGCGATTCTCCACTTTGCGAAAAGGCCTAGTCCAGGCCGGAAGATCCATAAACAGGCAACGACTGCCAATCTCATGAGCGGTCTGCAGGGCCACCCACTCAGGCGAGTAGGAGCAGAAAGGAGAGAAACTACGCCGGTGCTGGCTCTCTTCTTGAAAATAGCTAAAGATAGCCAGCGGCGTGTCATGGCCGAGCAGCAGCTCCTCGATTCGATGGTTGAAGTCGGCTGGGCCTTCCAAGAGCACAGTGTGCGGCCGCTCCCGCAGGATCGTCTGGCGAACCAGACGTGCACACGCCGGGCTGTGATGCCTGACCCCCACAACACGGACCTTCACGAGAGGTGATGACGAGCTTCGTAGAAGGCTTTCCAGCGCTGCTTGGGCCTGAGCTTCACCGTCTGTTCCATGTAGGCTCGAAGGCGTTTGCGGTCCTCTGGATCGTCTTTTGTGGCAGAGCCGTTGAGTCCATGGACCACATCCTCAGCCCGTGGGCTCTCTCCTCGTAAATACCAGCTCCTCAGAGCTGCCGAGTGGGCCACCGAGACGGCTTCAGCAGTGGACAGGACAGTCGAGAACGCCGAGAGCGCCGCCCCTTCTCGAGTGTGACCGGAACGCAATTCGCGAAAGGTTGTGACCAGCACGTCGAGGAGTTCATCGGGAACCGAGACAGGAACACCTGACTCGGTCAAAAGCTTGCTGGACTCCCTCTTGACCAACTCCAACTCAACCTCAAAGTCAGCGATCGGAAAGACCGACTCAAAATTCAATCGACGCTTGAGCGCCGAGCTCATGTCGTTGACCCCCCGGTCTCGCGTGTTGGCCGTGGCGATCAGATTGAAACCCGGTTTGGCAAAGAGCATCCCCTCCTTGCCCTCCAACTCCGGCACCGCCATCACCCGGTCGCTCAACACAGAGAGAAGGGTGTCTTGAACCTCCAACGGACAGCGGGTGATCTCCTCGAAGCGAACGATCCTGCCTTCTTCCATGGCTCTGTAGACAGGTGCCGGGACCAGAGACTTCCGGCTGGGACCATCAGCGACGAGAAGAGCGTAGTTCCAGGAATATCGGATCTGGTCTTCGGTGATCGAGGCCCCACCCTGAATGGTGTGGGTGGAGTGGCCGGAAATGGCCGCAGCAAGAAGCTCGCTCAAGAGAGACTTGGCCGTTCCAGGCTCGCCCACCAGCATCAACCCGCGCTGGGTAGCCAAGGTCACCATAGCCCGGTCGACGGTAGCAGGGTGGCCCACGAATTTGGGCTCCAGACCCAATTCGTCATCTCCCAGAATGAACTTTCGGACGGCTCGCAGAGAGAGCTGCCAGCCGGGCGGCTTCTCGTTGCTGTCGGATGCTCTGAGTTTCTCGAGTTCGCTAGAATAGAGAATCTCTGCTGGTGGTCGTTGTATTTTGCTCACATCAAGCCCTCGGGTCAGACGCTTCTGGGCTTGAGGCCGACTTCCCTTATGGAAAAAGCCAGCAGACGGAGCCCTCTGGCCGTTGTTACCAAAAAAGAACTCTCGGGCTAGAAGCCCGAGAGTTCTCTTTTGGGTTATTCCGAAGAGCGGCCAGCGAGCCGCGGCCTTCTAGTGCGGTATCTTAGCCGAGTGACGCGGGTAGTTGCCGATAGGCTCTTCACCCGCGGCCAGGTACTCGTTGTGAGAACGCGAGGGCTCGCCTGGGTTCTTAACCACCATGGAGATACAGTCGTCCACCGGACAAACCAAGCTACACAGGTTGCAACCCACACAGCACTCCTCGTTGATTTTGGGAACACGAGTTCCCTCATTCCTAAGGATGGCCTGGTGAGCTCCGTCTTCACAGGCGATATAACACACCTGACATCCGATGCACTTGTCGGGGTTGATACTGGCCACAACTCGGTGATTGAGGTCGAGGTCTCCCCATCCCGAGAGCTTCTGGGCTGAGAGTCCCGAAAAGTCCGAGATGGTCTTGAAGCCTTTTTCGTCCATCCAGTTGCTCAAACCGGTCGTCATGTCTTTGACGATTCTAAATCCGTGCTTCATAACAGCCGTACACACCTGAACGCTCGAAGCGCCCAACAGGATGTGTTCAGCCGCATCTTTCCACGTCTCGATCCCGCCGATACCGGATATCGGCAGATGGAAATCCTTCTCGTGGGCCAGGGAGCTTATCATGTTGAGAGCGATCGGTTTCACCGCCGGGCCACAATAACCACCGTGAGCAGACTTTCCGTTCACCTTAGGATGGGGCACCAGAGAGTCTAAGTCCACACCGGTAATGGAGTTT
>CAZVVF010000918.1:0-2541 GCA_964630575.1 uncultured Burkholderiales bacterium
CTCCGGCTCTGGCCGAGGCCGTGACCGATGATGGTTCGCGTCGACAGAGTCGCTTTTTGTCGATCGGGCGATGCGCCAAGGAGAAAGAGTGGCTAAAACTCATCGATATCGTGGCCCGCCTGCGAGAGCGTGGGCACGACGTCGGTCTGACATTGGCCGGTTCTCGCAATACCGAATCCTACGAGCGAGAGATACGCTCTCGGATCCAAGGTCTGGGTGACTGGGTTCAGCTCAAGCTCGATTTTTCCCGAGAGGAACTGCAGGAACTCCTCGTCACTCACCGCTTTGGACTCCACGGAATGCGAGAGGAACACTACGGAATGGCCGTAGCCGAGCTGATTCTTGGTGGTTGTTTGACCTCTGTTCCAGACGATGGGGGGCAGGTCGAAATCGTGACCAATCCTCTGCTCCGTTACACCTGCGTGAACGATGCTGTGGAGAAGTGGGACCGCGTGTTGAGGTCGAAAGAGCTTCAGGGTGAGTTGCTGGCAGAACAGTTGGCGACTCGCGGTCACCTCAGTAAGGATCGCTTCCTAGCAGAGTATGACCGAGTTGTTAGCCTCTGCTTGGAACGGGGAGTTGAGGGAGTCGTGCAGGGACTCAAGGACGAAACACTAGCTGACCTGGGCTATTTTTCCAACCATCGGTGATTCTCGCTGGCCTCTTCCTGCCCGCAGCGGACGCAACCATCAAGGAGACCTCGAAGCCATCTGGAAGCGCCCGAAATGCACGGACAATGGGTGAATTTTTGTTATCACTATGGGGTAGGGGGCAGCTTTTTTCTGTTTTCCCTGTGGATGCTTTTTAAGGGCGGTGCCTTGAACTGGAAGCACGCCTCTGACCGATTTGTGACACTGGGTTTGGTGGCTGGGATCTTGAGCTTTGCCCTGATTCATGCCGTCTGGATTTGGAAGGCGACGTCATGATCGATTTTGTTGTTGTCGTCGTTTATCTGGTCAGTATTGTGGCCATTGGAATGTGGGTCGGAAAGTTCAGCTCCACGACCTCCGATTTCTTCTTTGGTGGACGGCGCTTCACGTGGTGGCTCGTGGGAATGTCGTGTGTCGCAACGCTCGTTGGATCTTACAGTTTTATTCAGTACTCTGAGGTCGGCTACAGTCGTGGCATGCCATCGCTGGGCCCCTACACCAACGAGTGGTTCGCTCTGCCCATTTTTCTAGGAGCTTGGCTACCCATCTGCTACTACAACCGTTTGGAATCGGTCCCGGAGTACTTCGAAAAGCGATTCAACTCGACCGTTCGCAAACTCGTGATAGTGTTTTTGACCATCTACCTCACTGGGTACATCGGAGTGAACCTTCTCACGATAGGTGTTGCGATGAAGGGTATCATCGTCACTGACCCGGCCCTGAGCGCATCACTCGGCTTTGAAGGTCTCAAGTCACTTCCCAGCATGGGCGGGTTCTTGGATTGGCAACTCATCGTTCCGGCGGTTGTGGTAGCCGTACTCAGTGCCGCCTATCTTCACTCTGGTGGGCAGACGTCGGTTATCCTAACCGACGTTATCCAGGGATTTTTGTTACTATTTGTTGGCCTCGGTGTGGTGGGTCTTGGGATCTACGAATTGGGGGGATTGAGCGCCCTCTTTGAGGGGATGCCCGAAGGCAATCTCTATCCCTTCGCAGAGTTCAATAGGCCCGCTGGGTTTCACTTCGTCGGCGATTTTTGGAACGATGCTGCCGTAGGTACGTTTTCTTTTTATGTCATCAATCAAGGTATCTTGATGCGTTTTCTTTCGGCGCGTTCCGTTCAGGACGGTCGCAAGGCGATGATCTTCGTTGCCGTCGTTCTTATGCCACTGGCGGCCATTTCAGTCGGTGGAGCTGGCTGGGTCGGGAGTGCCTTGGTTTCGCAGGGGCTGTTGCCGGCCGACGTTTCGTCTCAGGATATTTTTATCATCGTTTCCAAATTTGTAGCCCGACCGGGTGTTTATGGATTTGTGGTAGCGGCTGTTATCGCTGCGCTAATGAGTACCCTCGATACCCTCATTACAGCCGTTTGCGCGGTTGTTGTGAACGACATCGTTCGACCTCTGCACCCCGGTGAATCCGATGCCTTTTACCTCAAAATTGCCAAGCAGTGTGCCGTCGTTGTGACCATTCTTGGCATCTGCCTCATTCCGGTGTTCAGCCGATTTGACTCCATCTATAAGGCCCTCTCCCATTTTACATCGATCGTGATCCCGCCGCTCATTATCGTGGTCATGTTTGGGATTATGACCAAACGATTCAACTCCAAGTGCGCTGTTGGTACCCTCGTTGTTGGGGGACTCGCTCTGGTCTTTTCTATGTTTGTCCCCGATGTAATCGTACCGGTCGCTCATGGAGTGGAGGACCCCAAACAGGAGTATAGCTATATGCGTGCCCTTTTTGGTCTCTTGTCTTCGGGTGGAGCAGCCTTGATTTTCTTGTTCTTTTTCGGGGGTGAGGAAGAGGGTAAGACGAGCGGCCTCACCATTCACAGGATGAGTGATGCGATGTTTCGCTTCAAGGGGGGACACCCAAACTTCGAATCGGCAGG
>CAZVVF010000919.1:0-2539 GCA_964630575.1 uncultured Burkholderiales bacterium
CGTCGCGGAATCGGCGCCGGGCCCAACCGAGGGCCGATTCCGAGAGTTGGCTCGCCTTTCCGACCATCCGCTCGCGTCCGCTGACGCCAAAGGGGTGTTTGAGGACCCAATCGTGAGGGCACGCTTTGACGGCGTTTTGGAGTTGCTCAGGGGAGTCGATGACCCCACTGTAGGGAAGGGAGACGTTGAGCTGTTTTTCCAAACGATGGGAGAACCGCTTGTCGTTGAAGGTTCTCACAACACAGACCGGAGGAAACGATTTCTCCAGTCCCAGATAGCCAGCGATTCGGCTGCTTCTCGGGGTGACACCCCAGACCAGGAAACGGTCGCTCTTTGACCGGAATTGATGGGGCTTGATCAGGCGTTGGAGAATTTCGGGATTCAGGCAATCGGCTCTCTCTGATCCCGGTAAGAGACGCAGGAGAAATCGCCAGCGCTTGCTGAGGTCGCTCAAGAGTGGCAGGGGGCGATAGCTTGGGTTTTGGGAAGCGAGTTCGTACTCGAAGTCGAGATTGGTGAGCGCTATGACTTCAGCCATCGGTGTCCCAGGCGCGGAGTGAGCGTATGAAATCCTCGTCCAGACCGGCATCGAGACGCGCCTGTTCTTGGAATTGGGGCCCCTTGGCCCGAAAGGGGGAATTGGTGGGAGTGCAGTGCTCGGCGTACAGATCGAAAAGAGAGGTCTCGGGTGTCTTGTAGTGCTTGAGCCAGCGACTTCCGAACCGGACGTGACGGATCTCATCCTCAAAGATCGTCTGCATGAGATCGGCCGAGCTCACATCGTCGACCTCGCGGAAGAGTTTAGAAAAGTAGGGGGCGTTGTCCAAATTGGATTGCTCAAAGGTGAGGTGCATGGTGCAGACCCAATCCAGCGGGTTGTTGATGTCGCGGGCGGCCCGCCAAAAGTGGTCATTGATAGGAAGGTCTCCAAACTGGGCTCCCATTTTTGTGAGTTGCTCTGTGTAGAGGCGAAAGTGCTCCTGTTCATCCAACAGGATGTTGGCCAAGCCCTTGCGGAAAGACTTCTCGGCATCGGGGAAGGCGAGCAAGGCCCAAGCCATCAGTTCGAGGGCCATCAGTTCATGATTGGCGAAGGCGTGAAGGCAGCGGACTCTCATGTCTTTTCGGTCGAGTGAGCTTCGATGTGGGAGTCTCTTGCGTTCTTTTTTAGGAGCGATCTGGAGATGGGCAGGGCGAGGGGGTTTGCTCCAAGCCACCGCTTTGCCGGGCTCATGATCGCTGAGCATCTTAAGCCCACCCGGCGGCACCAGGAGTTTCTCACTCAGAGTGTCGGCGCTGAAGACCCGCTGGGCCCATTCTCGGATTTCCATGTTGCTCACCTCTACTGGGGATCCGTTTCCTTGAGTTTGCTCTGCGGCCCTCTCGCTGTGGCTCCCCTCGAACAGGATTGAGCCTTGGGAGATAGGCGGTCTTGAGGGGCACCGGTTCCTCGCCAGGGAGCGCCAACCGAGAAGCTGCCAGTTCAAGACTCTTAAGAGGGCGAACCCCCGGATTCAGCAAAGCCTGTCGAATGCCACCTAATCCCTATCTTTCGAAGTTTCTCGCCCCTTCGGGATGTTCAGATGAAGCTCTGTTGCAGCAGGCTGTCGCCGGTCAGACGGTGCTGCTCACAGGGGCCTCGTTTGGAATAGGGGCCGCTTTGGCCGCGCGCCTCGGGCGGGCTGGGGCGCGGGTGCTGCTGGCCGCTCGCAGCGCCGCCGAACTCGAGGAGCAAAAGGCCCAAATCATAAGAGCGGGAGGTCAGGCTTTTTGCTACCCCCTGGACCTGGCAGACCCCGACCGAGTGGACGCGGTGGCCGATCAGATTCTCCAGGACCACGGCTCTGTGGACGTTTTGGTCCACAACGCCGGCAAGTCGATTCTTCGTTCTCTCTACCGCTCACTCGATAGGCCTCACGATTTTCAGCGCTGCATGTCGGTGAACTACTTGGGGCCTGTTCGTCTGCAACTGGCGCTGTTGCCATCCATGATCAGGAGACGCTCCGGCCACATCGTGAACGTCTCCTCAGTGGGAGTTCGCCTTCCTCCGGCGGCAAAGTGGGCGGCCTACCTCGCCTCGAAATCGGCCTTCGACATCTGGATAAAGTCGGCTGTTCCGGAACTCCAGCACAGTCAGATCGCGTGCACCAGCATCTACTTGGGTCTGGTTCACACGCGGATGAGCGCACCGACCAAAGCCTACGCTTCCATGCCAGGGCAGACGCCGGATCAGGCCGCTTGTGTGCTGTGCCGCGCTCTGATTTTTAAGCCTCGAACCATCGCCCCTTGGTGGCTCGAGCCCGTTCACTGGATCGCTCCCCCTCTGGAACGGCTCTATGAGTGGGCCCAATATCGTTTCTTGCCCCCCGATTCTGCTCTGTCCCAGGTCCAGGACTCGACGGACCACTAGCCCTCTCTCGAAAGGTTCCCATGTTCACACGCTCAAATCTGAAGTTGTTGCTCCGAATTGTAGGGGCCTTGTGGAGGTCCCGAATACTCAGGCTCTCACCTGGCGAGTTCGCCTCGATCTTAGGTGCCT
>CAZVVF010000920.1:0-2525 GCA_964630575.1 uncultured Burkholderiales bacterium
CTTGGTGAGCCGAGTGATTCATCGTAGGAGCGCCATCGGGAACACCACCGCCGCCCGCGGTCGAAGCGAACTGGGCTACCGGCGTGTGATAGGGCGCATTGACCGCACCCTTAGCCACGATTTTGTCCGAGTTTGACCAATCCACGATCTTGGCAGCTTTGAGAGGGGAAGCGTTGAGCGCCCCGGCTATCTGAACGGAGATCTTAGCGCCCTGGCGTATTGCGCCTGGACTGGTGTTGCGACCCATCCATTCACAGGTTGTGTCCTTGGTCAACTTGAACGACTTAACCGTCTTGTCTTCCAATTCCAAAACCAAGATACCGGTCTTCCCATCGTAGGACTTCAAACGGCCCGCCATGGTAGGCAGGGCACTCGCGACCAAGACTGTGATCATCATAAAGCCGATTAGGGATATACCAAATAGTTTTTGCATGCAGACTCTCCGTGTTGAAGTATACCAGACCCTAGCCAGATCCCGAAGAGATTAACACGATTGTAACGACTTTCGCCTCTGCAGGTGGCCTCTACAGGCGACTGGGCCCCTCGACTCAGGTGATCTCAGCTAACTTCGCCTCGAACTCCGCGCGACTGAGAACACCGAGGTCATAACACTCTTTGAGCTTAGCCACTCGAGCCAGACTAGGGTCCAAGGCGAGAGCAGACAGTGGTGGAGCGCTGGCCGAACCCATTGGCCGCGCCCCCTCAGGGCTCGCCACCTTCTCGGGCGACCCGACATCCATTTGCAAGAACATTTGAGGCTCACGACCCAGCGGCTTGGTCAGGCTGTGCTCCTTTAGCCCTCCCTCTCGCCCCTGGCTCATCAGGGCTTTGAGGCGAAGCGCCACCTGCGCCTCTTGAAAAACACCGAGTTCATCGAGGGTGACCGACTCAAGACCGACCCCTAATCCTGACAGTTGCGCCTCAACGCCGTCGGCCAAGCGCTCTCGGATACGAGCAACGCGCGCCCTATCGAGGTCTACGAACGTTCTCTCTTGCCGCAATGTTTCGCTGAGGCACTGCCGAACGATGGCCCGGATGTAGTGACAGAGCGCCTCCTCTGTACGCACGCGGTAGGCCGACAACACGCGGTCCACCAGGCGTTGCGAATCGAGGACTCGAAAAACGACCACTCCGGAGGCTGCCAAGCACAACCAGCCACAGTCAGCATCCTTCACCGGATAGAGAGACGGGCTTGTCCAATCCTGGCGACACGTCTGACCCGAAAGCAGAGATTCGAGCCTCGACTCCAAGGCTGTTTCGGTAGTGAGCATCAAGCTCTTCTGACGACCGTCCATAACCCACAATTGGCTTTTGCTGTGCGCTTGTCCCGCCTTGAACAAAAGAAAAAACGTCCACCGGCAGTGCCGATGAACGCTCCCTTCATGAACCCTAGAAGCTCCTTGAAAAACTCCTAGAGTAGCTGTTCTGAGATCAGAGTTGAGCGACCTTAGCTTCGAACTCTTCCTGGGTCAGAACACCCATCTCAACCAGTTCCCTCATCTTGTCAATTTTGGCTTGATTCGGGTTGGCACCGGCGTCGGCGGCCTGAGAGATTTCAGCGGCCTTCGCTTCAAACTCAGCCTGGGTCAAGACTCCCATATCCACCAGTTCTCGCAGCTTCGCGATCTTGGCCTGGTTGGGGTCCATGGGCGGCTGCTGAGGCGCTCCCGGCTGAGGCGGATGCCCGTATTGCTGAGGATGCCCTTGTTGTGGGTATCCCTGTTGAGGTGGGTATCCTGGAGGCGGGTATCCTGGAGGCGGATATCCTGGAGGTGGGTATCCTGGAGGTGGGTAGCCAGGAGCCATCTGATTCTGCATCATGCCTCCCATACCCATTCCCATTCCCAAACCCAATCCAGCTCCCATGGCTTGACCGGCCGTACCTTCGTTGCCAGCGGCGGTAACCATAGCGTCTCCACGCTTCAAGGCCATAAACTTGGCCATGTCCTGTTCGCTTCGACCATCGATAAGATCGAAGTCGACCTGCTTGTCAGACAGCTTGTCGGCCACCTTGTTGTATCGCTTCTGAGACTCGGGGTCGAGATTAAAAGCCCCGATATCAAAGTCCACGATCTCAACACCATAGAGTGCAAACGATCGGGCCAATCGAACCTTAACAGTGGCAGAATGGTCACGCTGGCTGCTAGCAAATCGAGCCCACGAGACTGGCTCTCCTGCGCTACCTAAGGCACTGATCTCTTGGCAGATGTCAGCGATCAGGTCATCCCTCAGTTTGCTGACGGGCAGAAAGCTGCCAGTCGCTAACTGAGCGACGAGGGTGGCGGGGTCCTTGACCTGGACCTTGGCCGTACCGTGAGCTAAAACCATCATATTCTTAGCTTCTTTGGTGTCGATGATAATGGGTGCCCGAGTCCCCCACTTTATCTGGATCATCGCCTGGTTTACAAAGATGGCCTCGGCAAAGAACGGCGTCTTCTCATTTTTGACAAACTTGGAGACCATCTTGTCCAAAAGCGGCATGTTCTTTGTTTCCAAAGTGTGCCGCCCCGGCCCGAGAACGTCAC
>CAZVVF010000921.1:0-2521 GCA_964630575.1 uncultured Burkholderiales bacterium
CTACCTCAAGGACAATCTCAACAAGATTCCGGCCCTCTTGGTGGTAACCCAGCGCCCCCGAGATCTCACCCGCGGTCAACTCAAAGAATTGCAACAGATCCTAGCCTTAGAAGGCTACACCGACACCAACTTGCGCACCGCTTGGCGAGACACCACCAATGTGGAAATCGCGGCCAGTATTATCGGCTTCATACGCCAACGAGCTTTGGGTTGTCCGCTCACCCCCTATGCCGAACGGGTGGACCACGCCCTCAAAAAGATCTTGGCCAAGCGGGCCTGGACGGCCCCTCAGCAGAACTGGCTCAACCGCATTGCCAAGCAGATGAAGCAAGAGACCATAGTGGACCGCGAAGCCCTCGACCGAGGTCAGTTCAAAAGCCAAGGCGGTTTCAACCGACTCAACAAAATTTTCGACGGCCAGATGGAAGCCATTTTGGGCGACCTCCAGGAAGCCGCCTGGGATGATGATGCAGCATAGGGAGTATAGAATTTGTCACTAACAGCCACTACCACCGATATTGTCCAGAAGCTCTGGTCGCTCTGCGACGTGCTTCGAGACGACGGGATCACCTATCACCAGTATGTCACCGAACTCACCTATCTGCTCTTTTTGAAGATGGCCAAAGAGACGGACCGGGAGAGCAATCTGCCCGAAGGATATCGCTGGGATGATCTGGCCTCACGGGATGGTTTACCCCAGCTGGAGTTCTACCGAGGCATGCTGCTTCATCTGGGCACCGAGGCGAAGTCCACACGGGTCCAGGCCATCTTTGCCAACGCCAACAGTTCTCTCACTGTGCCTCGTAACCTCAAAACACTCACCGAGGCCATCGACGCCCTGGACTGGTACAGCGCCAAGAGCGAGGGCCTAGGCGATCTCTACGAGGGTCTCTTAGAGAAGAACGCCAATGAGAAGAAGTCGGGAGCGGGACAGTATTTCACACCGCGTCCACTCATCGACTCTATCGTGGCCATGGTCCATCCCCAAGCTGGAGAGTACATCCAGGATCCAGCCGCTGGCACCTGTGGTTTCTTGGTGGCAGCCGACCGTTTTATTAAGGGGCAGACCGATGGCCTTTTCGACCTGCCAGAAGACACCCAGCGCTTCCAAAAACAGCAAGCCTTCTTTGGCATGGAGTTGGTACGAGACACTTTTCGACTGGCTCTCATGAACCTCATGCGCCACGACATCGAGGGTGGTTTGCAATACGGAGACACTCTTGGGCCCGCAGGAGCGGCCTTACCCAAGGCCGACGTCATCCTCACCAATCCGCCCTTCGGTTCGAAGAAAGGCGGAGGCGGACCCACCCGTGACGACTTTACTTTTCCAACCTCCAACAAGCAACTCGCTTTCTTGCAACACATCTACCGAGGAATGAAGCCAGGTGGCCGGGCTGCAGTGGTGCTGCCCGACAACGTGCTCTTCGAAGGAAACGTGGGAGCCAAGATTCGCGCGGACCTTATGGAAAAGTGCAACCTCCACACCATCCTCAGACTGCCCACCGGCATCTTCTACGCCCAGGGTGTGAAGACCAACGTTCTCTTCTTCACGCGAGGGGCCAAAGACGAGGGCAACACCAAGGACGTGTGGGTCTTCGATATGCGAACCAACATGCCCAACTTCGGCAAACGCACCCCCTTCACACGCGATCACTTCAAAGAATTCGAAGCATGTTTCGGAAACGACCCACGTGGGTCATCGCCAAGAGTTGACCAGGGTGAGGAAGGACGGTTTCGGGTATTCAGCCGGGAGCAAATTTCAGAACGCGGTGAGAATCTCGACATTTCTTGGTTAAGGGATGAAGATGCCGAGCGTGCTGAAGACTTACCCGAGCCTGATGAGATTGCGGCGGAGATTTTGGGGCATTTGAAAATGGCGCTGGAAGAGATGGAAGCTTTGGCGGAGTTGTTGGAGAACGACGAATGATTGCTCCGTCTGGCTGGACAGAAAGTACCGTCGGTGACGTGACTGTTATACGGACCGGAAAACTCGATGCTAACGCGGCAGTCACGGATGGAAAATTTCCTTTCTTCACCTGTGCGGATGCGGTCTCAAGAATCGATGAATTTGCCTTCGATACAGAGGCAGTTCTGCTCGCTGGAAACGGGAGTTTTAACCTTAAGCACTATTTGGGTAAATTTAACGCCTACCAACGGACCTACGTAATAGAACCCCGTGGGGTCTCGGGGCGCTTCTTATTCCACTTACTCCGCGCCCATCTCCCTAAGATCACCTCGAAGAACCGGGGCTCAACGATTCAGTACTTGCGCCTTGGAGATATTCGAGACGCTGGGATCAGTGTACCCCCCCTCCCCGAACAACGCCGCATTGTCGCCAAAATCGAAGACCTCAGCGCCCGCACAACCAGGGCCAAAGAGGCCCTCGACGCCATCCCACCGCTCCTCGAGCGCTTCCGCCAATCGGTACTCGCCGCCGCCTTCCGAGGCGACCTCACCAAACAATGGCGCCACCAAAACCCCAACACCGAACCCGCCTCCGAACTCCTAAAACGCATCCGCC
>CAZVVF010000922.1:0-2520 GCA_964630575.1 uncultured Burkholderiales bacterium
CGATTCGCAGCCGTCTCCGCGCGGGGTCTACAAAAACTTCGTATCCATAGAGCCAGTCTCCGTCCGGGTCGTGGGTGGACCCGTAGCCGCCGCCTGTGACCTGTTTCCAGGTGTGATCGCGAAAAACGCGCTCTTCTCTGACCCGCAAGGTTGCGCAGTAACCCACGACCTCGTCATCGTAGAGCGCCACGAAGACCCCTTCGGGGAAGTTGTTGATCTGGCCACGGATAACGGGTGCGGTGTAGGGCGCCATATTTTTGTACACTCTGGCGGATAGCTCTGCGATGCTAACGGCATCGGCTTCCACAGCCGTGCGGACGACGAGTTTGCTGGGTGAGGGTTTCATAGGGGGCTCTTTCCGTTTCGAACTCGTTTCTCCCGGTCGTTCTTGAGTTTAGAGAGAACAGTTCATGCCCTGGTGAGGGCTCTCACCAGGTTTGGCCTCAGTGCGCAACACCGTTTGGGGCTGTTGCCGAGGCGGGCCGGTAATAATGATCGAGAATGGAGGGAATCTTGCTCAAATCTGCCAGGCAAGTTTTGACGAACTGGGGGTCTTTCAGGCGGTTCCACAGTGGCTGTTCGACCTTTGCGATAGAAGGGAAGGCGGCCCGCAAAGCCGTGTCCCAAAGAGGTGCCATGCGCGGGAAGTCACTGGGTTGGGTGATGCCTCTGCAAGCGGGGGAGCCACAGTGGCATTCCATGCTGAACTCAAGATTGAGCGAACCGTAGTCGTTGGTGAGTTGGGTGCCTATCTCGATGTCACGGATACAGATCTCAAAATCCAAGCCCGGGCTGAGACAGTTGGCCTCACAGCTGTGGTTGACAAACCGTCCTTTATCCCAGCATAGGACGTACTGGCCTTGAGCGTTTCTGAAGCTGTAGGTTTCCAAGTAGTCGGGATAGTCCCTAAATTCAGGATGAGTGTTGAGATCGACGACTTGGTCTAGAGGGTCTTGTACCCAGGTCACTGTGCCCATCGGAATCCTTTGGGTGGCAAAGACACCGGACCCAACTTCTGGTCCAATGTAGCGCACCTCCGTGTTCGGGTGTAGCAATCGATTTCTTCCCCTCAGTGATATCGCTGATCATACCTTGTGGTGGGTGGGATCCTATCGGGCAAAAGGCGTATTAGATCGGCCGAAGGGCGTAGATTTTTGCGGGCTCAGGCTCGCTCGTTGTGACCCTATCGCTGCACCGGCTACGGCGGCGTGAGGGTTGGGCGTTTCGCATGGAAAAAGGCAGTTCTCAGAAGACAAGGCGATGGCTCCGGACAGTGCGAAGCTAGAACTATGATCTTACGAACACTCCCCGCGATTTTTCTTCTGTGTTTGGGACTCGTAGGTTGCCAAATAAGCGACGATACGTCCCCACCGGAGACGAAGGAACTTCAACTCCGAGACGTGCCGAGTGGCGGGGAGACCGCCGCGACCAGAGTTCGTGTCTCCAACGGACAGGTCGTCTACGTTCCGTGCTATTCGCACATCCGCTTGGCCGATGGTCGTACTTACAAGTTGGCCATCAATCTTAGTATCCGCAACACAAGCTTCAGCAACGACTTGACCATAACGGCAGTGGACTATCACGATTCGTCAGGTCGCTTGGTGAAGCATCACGCCGATGACCCCATAGTCCTCGGACCCCTGGCGACGGCAGATTTCTTCGTCACTGAGAACGACAAGTCCGGTGGCTCTGGAGCCAACTTCATGGTTGAGTGGGTCGCTTCGAAGCCGATTACCGAACCCATCGTTGAGGCCGTCATGGTAGGGACGGGCGGGGGCCAAGGAGTGAGCTTCGTATCGGTTGGGCGTTGGCTTCGAGAAACGGAATGAGGAATTGCTCTCCTTGAGCTATGCGGGCTCGGGGTGAACGGCGAGCTATTCGCAGAATCGCTCAGGGGTAGAAACCTGATCGAGCGTTCGGAGCTTCGGTGATGTCCTTCGGTTTGGGAGAGCAACTCGCGCTGGCGGCGGCCCTTGTGTGGTCGGTCGCGGTGATTCTAATAAGAATCTCAGGGCTGGAGATTCGCCCCTTACCTCTGACTCTGTTTAAGAGTGCGGTGGCTGTTCTCTGCTTCGCCTTAACCTTGCCTTTTCTGGATATTCCCTTTGTGCCTGAACTGCAGGCCCAAGAGTGGTGGCGATTGGTGGTGAGTTCCCTTTTGGGGATCGCTGTGGCCGACACCATGATCGTGGCGGCCTTGGGAAAGTTGGGAGCGAGTCTCCACGCGATCGCAGACTGCGTCTACGCTCCCTGCATGGCCTTTGTGGGCTTTGTCATGCTCGGCGAGTCGCTCACGCGATGGGAGGTGTTCGGTGGTTGTCTCGTGGTCGCTGGAGTTGGGGTTGGCATGCGGCTGACCAAGGAGGTCACCGAGGTGAGAGCGTTGGTTCTTGGGGTCTTACTCGCCGGTGGGGCCCATCTCATCATGGCGGTGGGCATCCTGATGGTCAGGGATATCTATGCCGAGCATTCCATTGTTTGGGTTTCGGGATTCCGCTTTCTCGTGGCTTCTCTCATTCT
>CAZVVF010000923.1:0-2519 GCA_964630575.1 uncultured Burkholderiales bacterium
GGTGCGCCTGGAGCTGGGCCAGTTTGAGTTGGCGAAGGAGAGTGTCGACAAAGCGCTGGACCTCGAGTTGGAGTATCCTCTGGTGCGAGTTTATCGAGCGAGGGCGTCGCTGGCTCTGGGGGATGAGTCTTCGGCTCTGGCTGATCTCGAGAGGGTGACTAAGACTCACCCCGATCTTTCGGCGGGATTCCTCGAGTTGGCCAAACTGCAAGCGGCCAGGGGACAGTTGGATTTGGCTCTGGAGGCTGTTCAAGTCCCTCGAACGGACAGGACCATGGTCGAAGAGGCCACGCTGCTATCGGCGGCCTGGCGGAAGCAGCTCGGGGACCTGCCCGGGGCTATCGCTGATCTGGAGGGCTTGGTCAGTACCCACAGCTTTAGGGTCCCTACTCACTTCACTCTGGCGGGGTACCTTCTAGAGGCCGGTGATTTTAGAGAGGCAGAGCGTCGCTTTCGCAGCGGATTGGAGATGGATCCGGCCAATGCTCCAGCTCTGCTGGGCTTGGCTCAGTCTTTGGAGGGTCAGGGTAAAGCAGAAGAGGCAGCCCGTTACTACCAGCTTGTTGTTGAAGCTGGCGCACCGGACCACCCCTTGGTTGTTCAGGCTAATGAGGGCCTGGAGCGACTGAAGCGCTAGGCTGTTCGAGTCGCTATTCGGCTAGGGCTCGAAAGAGCTCCTGGGAGAGTTCGATCCCTCGGTAAAAGTTCTCGATGCGAAAGTGCTCGTTTGGTGCGTGGAGGTTTTCGTCGTTCAGTCCGAAGCCGAGCAGGATCCCCGGAAGGCCGAGAATCTCCTGAAAGTCAGTCACGATGGGGATCGAGCCCCCTTCGCGGATACGAACGGGTTCTCTGTGGAAGACGGTTCGCACGGCCTTGGCTGCGGCTTCGAGTTTCGGGTGATCGGGGGGAGTTATCCAGGGGTGGCCGCCGTGCATCTGGGTGACTTTGCACTTCATGCTGGCAGGGCAGAGCGTCCGTATGTAGTCTTCGAGGAGTTGTGAGATCTCGGCAGGGTCCTGCTTCGGTACGAGTCTGCAGCTGACTTTGGCCATAGCCTGCGCTGGCAGGACTGTCTTGGCTCCTTCTCCAGTGTAGCCGGAGAGTAGGCCGTTGACCTCGAGGGTGGGTCGTGCGGTTCTGCCTTCGAGGGCGGTGTATCCGCGCTCTGGGGTGAGTTCGTTGACGCCGACGCTCTGGCGAAACTCGTCTGGGTCAAACTCGAGTTCGGCGTAGGCTTTCCGCTCTTCCACGGACATGTCTTCAACCTTGTCGTAGAAGCCTGGGACTGTGACTTTTTCGTCTTGGTCCTTGAGTTGGGAAAGGATTTTGCAGAGTTCGAGCGCGGGGTTGGGGACAGCGCCTCCGAAGACTCCTGAGTGAAGGTCGGAGTCGGCTCCCGTGAGATCGATCTGGAGGTACGCTAGGCCCCTGAGTCCGTAGACCAACGAGGGTTGGCCAGGGGCGTACATGGCGCTGTCGGAGACGACCAGGACATCGGATTTGAGCTTCTCTTTGTGCTGTTCGAGAAAGGGGGCCAGGTTCGGGCTTCCGATCTCCTCTTCGCCTTCGATGACGAATTTTAGGTTGATGGGAAGGGTTCCCTCGGATTCCAGGATGGTGGCGACCGCCTTGATGTGGCAGAGAAATTGTCCCTTGTCGTCGGTCGCGCCGCGAGCAAAGATCTTGCCGTCTCGAATGGTGGGCTCAAAGGGGGGTGTTGTCCAGAGTTCGATCGGGTCTTCCGGCTGAACGTCGTAGTGGCCGTAGACGAGCGCTGTTGTCTTCTTGGGGTCTACGATGTAGTCCGCGTAGACCACGGGATGACCGGGGGTCTCCATGATTTCCACGTTCTGCAGGCCGGCCTCGCGCATCTGGCGAGCGACCTCCTGGGCGCACTGTCTGACTTCAGACTTTCTTTCCGGATCAGTGGAAACGCTGGGGATAGATAGAAGGGTTTTAAGGTCTTCCAGGTATGCTGCTTTGCAGCTTTCGGTAAGGGTTGTGGTCACCGGTAGTCACTCCTCGATTGGTTTGGGCGCGTTTTCTACCTGCTTGGGAATATCCCATTCTTTCCCTTGGGATTCGGCTGTTTAGCTGACGGCCGAGATGGCGGGCGGGTTGCCGGTGAAGCCGCTGGCGTTGACGTGGCCGCCTCCGCCTGCTTGGCGAGCGAGCTCGGCCACGTCAAAATCGCCCACAGAGCGAAGCGACCAATTCAGTTCTCCGGCCTTGTCGTAGTGGTAGGCAGCAGCAAAGGGGGCTTCGGGATAAAGGTTGCAAAGGTAGTTGGCGATCTCGGAGCGGAATTCAGTGGCGTTGACGACCGGTACTCGGTATCCAAAGAGTGTTTCGAAGCGCACGCGGCTCACGGCCGACTTGACCAGTTTGTCCTGGAGTCGAAGGAGGGCGACCCCTTCGAGTTTGAGGTGCTCTGGTGAGAGGTTCTGCCAGACTTCAAAGTCCATAGGGTAGGAGTGAAGCGCGATGGTAAACTCCTTGCTTTGATCGAGGTTCCAGAG
>CAZVVF010000924.1:0-2518 GCA_964630575.1 uncultured Burkholderiales bacterium
CGCTCTGTTGCAGGCTCTCCTCGACCGTCGCGACAAAGCCCGTGTGGTCGTACCGGGCGCATTTTTTGAGCCGCAGTACCAGGGCGAAGACGCGGACCCATTCTTGGCAGGATACGAGGTGGAAGTTGCCTGTGAGTTGCTTTTGAGCGGCCTCTCGGACCTGCAGTACCCAATCATTGAGGCGCAGGAGCAAATAGGGGAGACCGCCTTGGTTGGGCTTTAAGAGATGGCAGGCTTGTTCTCGAAAATATCCCGATGGGTGGAAACTCAAAAAGCCCACGAGGTGCTGGCTTATCGCCTCGGGGCCTAAGATCTCAGGGATGTCTTTCGGTTTGAGTGCGAAGTACCGCTGGAGCGACAGACCCTCACGTCCGTAGCTCGGGCGGCAGCCTTGCGATACCTGCTTCAGTAGCCCAGGCCGCTTCTGTTCCAGATAGGCTGCGATGGTCTTTCTGACCGCTCTGGCAACCCGAGGGTGCTCGCAGAGAGTCAGCGGTAGGAGCCAGGAGCAAAACTCGCCGCTGTTGTGCCTCTCGAGTTGCAGCAGTCGCTCTAGGATGAGTTCTGAGGAATTGTCGCAAGCTGGCGTGCTCTCGTATAGGGCTCCAATAAGGGCGGCGGACTCTGCTTGCATCTTCATCGCCGGGTCAGCTCCAGAAACTTCGCCAGGCCGCGATCAGCGAGTCAAAAAAACGCTCCACGGGGGAAGTCCGCTCCAGGTATTCTCGGTAGGCGGCGTCTCGCTGATCGAGAAGCCGCTCCAGTATAGGAGCCGGGATTCTGAGAGGCTGCTGGCAGTAGGGACAGTCGTAGACAACGCCGCAGGCGATGTTGTCGAGAGGAAGGTCCTCCAGGCGGTTTTGACAGTGGGGACAGGCAACGGCTGCAGCTGGGATGATTCGAGCGAGTTGGGACACGAACTCTGGTTCGAGGTGGAGGTCGAGATTCCCCAGTCTCAGATAGCCCTGCGTTGCTAGAGCCGAGTCTCCAGATTTTCCCAGGCGTTCGCGGTTCCTTGGAGAAAGGGGGACGGTATGGATGTTGAAATCACTGAAGAAGCTTTGTCGGAAGCTTTTGGCTTCGTTGTCTCCAAGGAATTTACAAAAGCGATTTTAGCAGCTGTGGCTCGTGCTCCTAAGGCTCCGCATACGGGCTTTTCGAAGTTCGGGCTGGACCTGGGTGGACCACTGTTCGCCTTTCTGGGGGGCGATTCTACCCGGTCTCTTCGCTGCCCACAGATGCCCCCCGAGTTCTTCCCCTTTGCCGTTCGAAGGGCGGACCCCGACATCTATGTAGGCTTTCTTGTGGACCATCCGCTCATGGAGGGGCCAGCCAACACGACGTTCGCCGTTTGTGTTCCGGAGCACCCAGAGCGCAGCGGCGCGGTCGCTCGGGATGAACAGGAGCTTTTTCGCTGGTTAGGGGCCCATCTCAAAGAACCGGATACCCTCGGTACAACAGGGGCCAGCAACGCCTACGACCCCGCTCAAGTGAAGCAATGGCGAGAGAGTCGAGTGGTCTACAGAACAGCCGATCGCATGGGAGTCGTGGTCCCTGAAGAGAACGCTCCGTTGGCTCTTTTGCACGAAGAGTTGAGAGCCCGACTGATCGAAAAGCGAGACCTGGCAAAGATTCAGGATGTCGGACACGCGGCGCTGAGAGCTGGGGCTCCAGGGGCCGCCTTGGCCCTGGCCCGAGATTTGACCTGGTGGTTGGGTCATCGCGACCATTGGTATCAACTGGCCAATGATCTCTACGTGAGCGCTTATACTCAACTCGGTAGGCCGTTGCTCACGCGTGTCGTCAGGCGGGAGTGGGTCCGACTTTATGGTGGGCGGACTTAAGAGGGAAAAAGCGGGAGGCTTCTCGACCTTCTGAGCTCGAGTCCCGCCTTCTCTCGCCTTAGGTTGAGTGCGGGCGCGGTATCAGATCGTATGGAGTTAGGATACCTACCAAGTTCTCCTCGTGGAGAACAACCAGACGACGGACCTTGTGACGCACCAGTTTCTCTGCGGCGACCTCCAAGGTGTCGGTGGGCTTGACTGAGATGACCTGTTTCGAGGACATCACGTCTCGCACGGTCTTTGTGGCGGCTTGAGGAGTGTGAGCGATAACGGAGGTGGCCAGATCACTAAAGGAGATCAGGCCGATCACACGCCCTTTCTCATTGACCACAGGGCAGCCTGATATTCCTCGGCGGAGAAGTAGGTTCATGGTCTCTCTCGATGAGGCCAGCGGATGAACGGTCACGACGTTCTTTGTCATGACGTCTTGCACGACGACGGGTGAGGGTTCGGGGCTCACGACACTCGAGACCTCGGTCTCTTCTGGGGCCTTGGGGCTAGAGGCTCGTCTTCGAATAGTGAGCACACGGAGGACTTCGTCCATGGTGGTTATGCCTTGTTCGACCTTCTCGATCCCGTCCTCGAGCAAGGTTCTCATCCCTTCCCTTCGGGCCACTTCCCATAGGGCTTCCTCGGTGGAGTCCAGCACGATCTGCAGACGGATTGCCGAGGTC
>CAZVVF010000925.1:0-2518 GCA_964630575.1 uncultured Burkholderiales bacterium
CGAAGTTCAAGCTCGACGTTCCCAAGTTGATGTCGCCACCGGCGTCAAACACGTTGGACTGCGTCGCTGTTACAGCGGCGGTAGTGATGGTCGAACTGCCGAAGTCAATATCACCATCGACATCGGCCCGAATCTGATTGCTGGTGTTGATGACAGCATCTTGGAAGAAGATATCACCGGTGGTGGTAAGATAGAGTTGGTTCAGGCCAACGAAGGAATAGCCCGACCCGAAATCGATGTCGCCGTTCTCGCTGATATCCGTTCCCGCAACCAGGCGTATGGTCGTGTTGTTGGTTCCTCCGCGCGCAAAATTTACAGTCGTGTCACCGTTGGCCCCGGTGCCTGCGTCAGAGAGGTCGACCTCGATCCCTCCAAGGCTAGAGAGTGTAAAGTCGGCAGCGCTATTGAACAGCTCAAACCACTCGTCACCGATGATCATGGTATCGGCGTCTCTCATCGTGAGAGGGTCTGTTCCATCGATGATCTTGACCATCTTCGGATCGAGAACGAGGCTCCCCCCCAAACCGTCCTCAGTGGCGAGGTCGAAGTCGCCCAGGAAATTCACACGCTTTCCGCTGACCTCCAAGAAGCCGCCTTGGCCTTCTTTTCCGCCCCGGGCCTCTAAGAGACTGTCCTTTGCAACGTGGGTATATCCGTCCTCTGAACCGTTCGTTCTCATCTCGGAGAGAACGAGAATCTGACCGCCATCGGTCCCCAAGCCTTCCCCGGACGCGGTGATCTTGGCTGCGGAATCCACCAGGGTGAGATCGGTGGAGTCGAGGAGAACAGACCCTCCATTCTCTCCTTCGGCACCGTTGACGTTGACCGTTCCCGAGTGCACCAGGGTCCCCGAGGAGGCGGTGAGTCTCACGGAGCCATCATCGGCTCTCACCAACTGGTTGGCTTGTCGACCAGGCGCCACGCCCAGAGTGGTGGCGATAGCCTCGCTCATCATTCCTGGCGCTAGGAGAACAGTGCCTTCAGTCATCTGGTCGCCGAGCGTAAAGTGAACCAGGTCGCGTCCATCGAGGTTGAGAGTCGACCGCTCTCCTGCTGCTAGCACAACCTTGCCAGCCTGGGCTATGATGGTCCCTTCGTTGATCACAGTGGGCGCGGTGAGCACGGCATAGCCCCCGGGACTGATGGTGATCTTTCCCTGGTTCACGACGGCGCGAAGATCGGCATTGGAGGCCTGAGCGAACGAATAGTTGCCAGACAAGAAATCGGCGTCGGCGATATCTAGGGTCGAAGCGACTAAGCCGCCGACGTTTACGATCGATTCTGGCCCGAAGAGAATACCGTTTTGATTGATCAGAAAAACGTTCCCATTGGCTGTTAGCGTCCCCATCAGAACAGAAGGGTCAGCGCCGGTAACGCGGTTTAGAATGACCGACAGGTTGCTAGGCTGGAGAATCTGAACCATCTCATTGTGTCCAATGGAGAAGCTATTCCAGTCCACGATCGCCTTGTCTGTGAGTTGCTGTATCTGAGTTTGGGCTCCTGGGCTGATCTTCACCTGTCCGTGGCGCACCGTCGGTCCAGTGGGGTTGGCCGAGGCAGAGGTCGCGAGACATCCGACGGCGACGGCTGCAAGGCATTTCCTTGCGATCGACAATCGTGGCGGATTGTGGAAGATTCCAGCTTTGAGCTCCAACAGCAGTCGCTTGGTCTTTCCGAGAATGATCATGGGGTCCCCTCCCTAGGTTTCTACTCTCTGTTCGTCAAGCGGACAGGGATAATTCCCTCTTCACCATCGGAGGGCGCTTTTCCCACGGCTCCAGCAACAATCGTGCCGATTGAGCAACTCTAAAGACAAGTGTCGACGCTCAAGACGAACCTTTGCTAGGCTGGGGCTTCGAGCAACAGTGGGTCCAAGGCTCCTCGTCGCTCTAGCTGGTACAACTCGTCGCAGCCGCCGATCCCCTTGCCGTTGATAAATATCTGTGGAACTGTCCGCTTGCCACCGGCCCTCTCAGACATCTTGCTCCTGGCCTCTTCGTCTCCGTCGATCGCGTATTCTTGGTAGGTGACGCCCTTTTTGTTCAGCAATCTCTTCGCTTGAACGCAGTAGGGACAGCTCGTCCAGGTATACAGTTCCACTCTGGCTCGGGCGTCGACGGGTTTGGGGCGGAGAAATAAGTTCTTGATAAGGTTCAGCATGATCTCGCCAGGCGAATTCTCCGCAGTAGGAGAGGAAGTCCTGTTTTTGGGGACGGGTCGAGTTTCCGCTGGGACGGTCCCTCTGAGGGAGGTTGGCTAGGGCTCTCAGCGGAAGCTCGACCTGTGGACGCTCTTATTTCCAAAATCCTCTCAGGGGACACTTTAGCGATCGCCTTCTGCGTCGCCGGCTTTTCGGTGCTAGCTACCTGGTATTCGTTCTATTTTCAGTATCGAGTTTGGAACTGGCCTTGGGTCTGGGGAGAACTGCTCAAAGGTGAGGTCGGAAGGCTTGGGTCGGGGAGTGACCGGACCTATTTGGCCCGAGTCGAGTACAAATACACCGTTGATGGCCAGGAGT
>CAZVVF010000926.1:0-2515 GCA_964630575.1 uncultured Burkholderiales bacterium
CGCTTGCTCCTCAAATTGGGCCTGCAGTTCCTCCAGCTGCTCTTCGGCGCTGTCGCGTCGGTCCTGAGTGATGGACAGCTCTGTGACAAGCTCCTCCAGCTCGCTCTGACGACCCTCCAATTCGGCGGCCAGGCCCTCCACCATCTCGGCCTTCTCATCGCGCAGTAAGCGGGTTTCCTCAAGGAGTTCCTGAGCGTTGGAACTCTCCTTCTGAGCCTCCTCGACAGCAGCTTTCAGCGCGACGACCCGGTCCTCTAGGGCTCGAGCCTTCTCCTCCCACTGGTGAGCGTATCTTTCCTGGGCCTCGCCTTTGCTGAGCGCGGCGACCAGCCGGTCTTTGAGCGCTCTCGCCTTGGCGTTCTGATCCTCTAGAGTCTTGCGCAGCTGATCGTATCGAGCCTTGAGCGTTGACAGCGTCTGGGAGGTCCGCTTCTTCTCTTCCTCAAGGCGCTGAATCTTCTTGGTCAGCCGCTCGACTTCTTGCAGAGCACCGAGGCTCTCGACTTCCGTGTCGGACAGGGTGGACACTTCCGACTCCGAGGTCGAAAGCGCATCCTCAAGCTCTTCGACTTCGGCCTGCTTGTCGGCGAGTTGCTCGGAGAGAGCCTGCAACTGGTCGGCCAGATCCTGAGTCTCCTTGGCGGCCTCTTCTTCCCGACTCTCCAAGACAGCGACCTGAACCTCGAGGGCTTCGATCACCTGCTCCTTGGAAGCCAACTCCTGGCGCAGCTCAGCGAGCTCTTCGTTGTCGCCTCCCCGGTCGGCATCGAGCGACACGTCCATCGCTTGCAGGGCTGCCACGCTAGCGCTCTCAGAGGCACGAGCCTCCTCGAGTTCCATCTTGAGGTACTCCAGCTCTTCTTGGGCCTCAGCCAGAGCATTCACGGATTCACTCTTGCTGGCCAATTCCTCCTCGAGCAGCTCGATCTGAGCCTTCAGATCGTCCAACTCCTGGGAATCCACCTCGGTGCTTTGAGGCTCAGACTCTAGCTCTTCGAGACGAGCCACCATCTCGGCCATCTCACCCTCGAGCTCGGCGAGCTTGCCCTCCTTGAGAGCCAGCTCCGACTCCAAGCGCTCCACCAGCTCAGTGTCGACGCCCGCTTGCGCCGGAGCGTCGGCCAGCTGAGCCTCCAGGGCTTGAATCTTCTCCTCCTGTTCATCGAGGAGATTCTCCAGGTCGGCGGTGAGATCTTTGCTCTCCTGAAGTTGGGCCTCCAGGGCCTCCACACGGACCTTCAGGCGCTCCTGTTCGGCCAAGGCGAATTCGCTCTCAGCCACGGCATCGCTCTCGATCTCGAGAGCTTCGTGAAGAGACTCTAACTGACTCTGGGCGTCTTCGAGTTGCTCGGAGAGATCCTCGACGAGCGATGTTTCGGACTGCAGGCGGGACTTGAGTTCCTCGACCTCTTTCTGGAACTCTTCCAAGAGTTCGCCCAGGCCGTCGAGGTCGCTACCGTCGGCGGCAGCCTCCAGCGCTTCATCGAGCGCTTCCTCAAGACTGATCAGGCGGTCCGCATCGGCCTCCTGCTGTTCCTCTAGGGCACGACGAGCAGCCTCAGATGCTTGGAGAGCTTCCATGAGCCCTTCAGCGTCTGCGGGTAATGCCGCCGCCTCAGAGGATTGCCGCTTGAGCTTGGCTACCAGCTTCCTCTGATCAAGGTACGACTCTTCGAGCTTAGCGACTTTTGCCTTCAGCTTTCTGACCGTTAGCTGAGACTTTTTATAAGCCGCCTTTAGCTCAGCGGCCCTACTCGTCGGCTTTGCTCCCGATTTCTGCCCGTCTGCCAAATTACTTCCGTACTGTACCCTTGCTGAATTCTACCCGATATTGAAAAGGGGCGTTTTGAGCAAAGCCCTTCAAACCAAGACTGACACTGAGCCAACGTTTCCCAAAATGGGAAATCAAGCTGAGTGCCAACTTGCCGGGGTTTCTTACAGTACTGGTAACTCCTTCCCCTCTGAGTCTAAGGAACCTCGCTTCGACCCCCCATAGACAAAGAGAGTCTACGAGCGCGAGCATTGAATTTCAATCAATGAGTCCCGCTTCCCCCTCGAAGAAGGAAGAGTCTTGTGAGACCTGTGGGAGCTTTACCCACCGGCCGCCGAGCCCTCTTCGGCTTGGGGAACTGAGGAATCCAAACTCGGGAAGGTCAAAACGAAACAACTCCCCTCTCCCTCCTCACTGAAGCCTTCGAGCTTCCCTTGCAGGGCCTCGGCCAATCGTCGGGACAAGGAAAGCCCCAAACCGGTGCCCCCAAACCGTCGAGAGATCGTCTCCTCGGCCTGAACGAAGGGTTCAAAGACCCGCTCCAACTGCTTGGGGGTCATGCCGATCCCTTCGTCGCGAACCTCGATGATCAGCACCCTCGCGCCATCGGCTGCGGGCTCGGCTCGCTCTCGCAAGGTGACCAGAATCTTTCCATCCTTGGTAAACTTGCAAGCGTTGGAGAGAAGGTTGTAGAGACACTGCCGCAACCTCATCGGATCGGTGCGCACCAGTAAGCCATCCGGA
>CAZVVF010000927.1:0-2515 GCA_964630575.1 uncultured Burkholderiales bacterium
TAGAGTGGCTCTGTGCAGCGGGCCGTGCCGGAGTTCGACTCTCTTGCCACTGCTCCACCCCACACTCGTCCGAATCCACCGGCTGGCGGGAACGCCTGGCCGAACCGCCGGGAGAACCGAACTGCTCCTGTGGCTTCAGACCCGCTTTCCGAGGCTGTTGCTGGGGCTGTTGATGAGACCACTGCTGGTCGTCTTGCTGAGGCCACTGTTGGGGCTGTGAACCCGCAGTCCGTTTGGGAGTAGGCCTCGTACCCTTGGGTTGAAAGAGAGCCTTTTGCCCCGACGGATTCTGCTGGGCTGCAGCCTGGGCCTGAGCCTCACGGGAGAACTCTTCGAGCTCCTCCATTTTGGCTTTTATTTCCTTGAGGAAGTCCATGACTAGCGCACTTGACCGTTGAGTCGACCGGCGCGAAGTGCGGCGGCAAGGCCTAGCGGTACCCGCGCCTCAGCCTCCACCAATCGAGCCCGTTGTTCCTCGACGTTCGCCCGCATCTCTTCTTCCCGAGCAGCCGCCTCAGCGCGTCGCTCCTCGGCTTTGGCCTGAGCGATCTGCTTGTCGGCTTCCGCTTGGTCGAGCTGCAGATGAGCACCGATGTTACGACCGACATCAACGTCCATAATATCGATGGACAAGATCTCAAAGGCCGTACCTGAATCCAGCCCCTTGTCGATGATCTGCCGGGAGATCAAGTTAGGATTCTCCAGAACGTTCTTGTGGCTCTCAGCGGAACCTATCGTTGTCACGACACCCTCTCCCACTCGGGCGAGAATGGTCTCTTCACCGGCACCACCAACGAGTCTCTCGATGTTGGCCTTCACGGTCACTCGGCAGATAGCTCGAACTTGAATTCCGTCCTTGGCCATAGCAGCGATCGCCTCGGTCTGAATCACTTTGGGATTGACCGAGAGAGATACCGCCTCAAGAACATCACGCCCAGCCAGATCGATAGCCGACGCCTTTTGAAAATCTAAAGGGATGTGAGCCTTGTCGGCCTCGATGAGCGCCCGCACCAAGCGGTGAACGCGACCACCCGCTAAAACGTGGCCTTCAAGATTCTGAGCGTTGATATCTGTCAGCCCGGCTTGACGACCCATAATGAGCGGGCGAATAACATCAGCAGGGTCTACCCGACGAAGGCGCATAAGAAGTAGGTGGAACGGGTTCGTAGGAACGCCTGCCGAGACAGCTTCCATCCAAAGCCCGAGTGGAATGTAGTGAAAGAGGACCATCGTCACAAGAGCTAGGACGACGAGAATTGGTATAATACTATTCATTGGAGAAATCCCCCTGAGATCTTCTTGCCACAGCTAGACCTTGACGCATCTTCGTGTCGGCAATCATGTTTTCCATTTTGTAGTAATCCATCACCGAGAAACTACCCTGACTCAGCGCCTCAAAGAGGGCTTCAGGGACTTCGGCTTGGGCTTCAACAACCTTGGCGCGCATCTCTTCGACCCTAGCACCCATCTCGGTTTGAAGGGCCCGGGCGTTGGCCCGTCGCTGCTCAGCACGAGCCTGAGCGACGCGCTTGTCGGCTTCGGCTTGGTCAATTTGAAGGCGCGCCCCGATGTTTTCACCGACATCGATATCGGCGATGTCGATAGAGAGAATTTCGAAAGCTGTTCCGGTATCGAGTCCGGTATCCAGAACGGCCTCGGTGATGAGGTCCGGATTCTCCAAAACCTGTTTGAAGTTCTTCGACTTACCGATAGCCGTTACGATACCCTCACCGACGCGAGCGAGCACAGTTTCCTCACCCGCCGAGCCCACCAACTTGTCGATGTTGGCACGCACTGTGACCAGGCAGACGGCTTTGACCTGAATACCGTCGTGGGAGACAGCCTCGATGAGAGAGGTCTGAATAACCTTGGGGTTAACGCTCATCTGAACCGCTTCCAACACATTTCGACCGGCCAGGTCGATACTGGTAGCGGTATCCCATGTGAGCGCGATGTTGGCTTTGGAGGCCGCGATGAGAGCCGAGATAACGTTCTGCACACTACCGCCGGCCATATAGTGACTCTGAAGCTTTGCGATACTGATGGGGATACCGGCGTACTGAGCGGTAATGGCCGGGAGTACGAGTTCGTGAGGCGGGATCTTACGAAAGGTCCGCATCACAAAAAGTTCCCACACGCTCACGTCGACGCGCGAGATTTTGGCCGAAATCCAAAGTGGAAACGGCACAAAGAAAAATATCACTTGTGTACCGATCATCAAGAGAAAGAGACCGGTAAAGAGAAAAGGCAAACTATCCATAAGAACCCTCCCTGGGAATCAAAATAACAATCATAGGTGACATGATCTGACCACGACCTTCTGGCCCTCCACTCGGACGACCTCGACTTTTTCTCCTTTTTTGAGAAACTCACCATCGGAGACAACCTCGATACGATCGGTGCCGAATAACGCAGCGCCCACAGGGCGTAGGTTCGCGGCGACCTCCCCGACATCGCCGGGACGAACAGCCGGGGCCAACTCCTCAGCGAGCGATGGGGTTGATCTGGACTCCGG
>CAZVVF010000928.1:0-2512 GCA_964630575.1 uncultured Burkholderiales bacterium
CAGTTACGATTTCTATCTACCCCGCAACAAGTTTCTCTCCCCTCGCACCGTCGGCGCAAAAGGCGGCGAGTTGGACAGTCGTCTGTATACATGGCTTACCGCCTCACCGTAGTCTGAGCACCGCATCGCTCACCCGAAGAATTCCTCTACCGCAAGGACAGAGCTTACTCATCTCCCGAGTCTCAGTTAGACTTTCCAAGTCGTTTGAGTGGCCTTGAAAACCAGGCTCGGTGGTACTGAACCGGGGTTCGGTAGTCGAGCGCACCCAACTCGCGCCTTCACAATCCTTTTCGGCGGCTTGGTTTTGTCCTCATTAGGACCTCCTAGTGGGTTGGATGGACAGAAAGCCCTTGACGATCTCTTGATAATGCATTATCACTATCATGTTCAATATCCTAGGTCGTCGCAAAACATGAATCAAACAACATCTCCACCGGCCCTCGAGGCTGAAAATCTCAGCAAGCATTTCGGAAAGACGATAGCTCTCGACTCTTTGAGTCTTAGCGTCGCAGCGGGTGAAGTGTTCTGCCTACTCGGTTCAAACGGCGCCGGGAAGACCACCACTGTCAATCTCTTTCTCAACTTCCTAGAACCCACTGAGGGATGCGCGAAAATACTAGGGGCAGACGTTCGCTCGAATCCCTCTCTCACGCGCTCAAAGCTCACCTACTTGCCCGAGCAGGTCGCTCTGTACCCAGAGTTGAGTGGAAGTGAGAATCTCCAGTATCTTCTGAGCGTTTCGGGGAAAAAAGCCAAAACTCGCGAGGCGACAGCCGAGTTTCTCTTGCAAGCTGGACTAAAAGAGGATGAGCACGATGAACTCGTCGCCGGCTACTCCAAAGGGATGCGACAAAAGGTGGGCATCGCGCTGGCCCTTGCCAAGGCTTCCGAGATACTCTTGCTCGATGAGCCCACCAGTGGACTGGACCCTGCCTCGGCCAACGAATTCACCCACATCGTGACCCAACTTGCCAAACGGGGGGCAGCGGTTTTCATGGTCACTCACGACCTCTATCGGGCTCACCAACTCTCTCATCGCATCGGGATCATGAAAAAGGGTGTCTTAGTAGAAAATCGACTCACTGCAGATTTAGAGGCTGAGGAACTTGAGAGTCTCTATCTGAGACATATGAGGAACTAGGCCGTGTCCCCAATCTTCTATATCGCCAGGCTTGAGCTGACTCACGCCTTCAGAAGTCGGAGTTTTCGTTGGCTCGCTGGTTTGTTGCTCCTCGCCTTCGCGGCTTCCAGTCTCGTTAGTTTTCAGGCGCGAAAACAGGCCATGGAACAGGTTCACTCCTTGCAGCACACTATCCAAGAACAGTGGGAGAGCCAACCTGACCGTCACCCTCACCGGGTTGCCCACTACGGGTATCTAGCATTTCGGCCAAGGACCCTTCTTAGTTTTTTTGATCTCGGGGTGAATGAGTTCACCGGTAACAGCATTTTTCTGGAAGCCCACGTCCAGAACAGCGCCAACTTCTCAGAAGCCAAGCAAGAGTCAGGATTGGTTCGGTTTGGCCGACTAACACCGGCCTTTCTCTTTCAACTTTTGCTCCCTCTCTTGATCATTTTCCAGTGCGCTAGAAATGTGACCCGGGAACGAGAGAGTTCCACTCTGGCCCAAGTTTTGTCCTTGGGAGTTCCTTGGAGAACATTCCTTCTGGGAAAAGTCCTGGGGGGAGTGGTCCTGTTTGGATTGTTGCTTGTTGTGCCCCTCTCGGGAGTCACCTTGGTGGCCTTACAATCCAGTTCAGAGCTCAACCCTGACGTTCTGATGAGACTCATCCTCTTGGTGGCGCTCTATTTCTGGTACCTCGCTGGATGGGTTGTCCTAGCAACGACGGTCTCGGCTAGAAGTGCGACCTCTTCCTCGGCAACAGTCGTTCTTTTGGGTTGTTGGATCATACTCACGACCTTGCTTCCCAAGGCTCTACCGAGTCTCGGTTCCTATTTGTATAACGCACCATCTCGACCAGAATTAGAGCACAGCATCCACCTGGAAGTGGTCAAAGGTGGGCACGGACACGACCCCAATGCGGTTCAGTTCTTGGGCTTGAAGAAGGAGCTGTTCGAGAAATATAAGGTCGATAAAGTGGAGGACCTACCAGTGAACTGGCGGGGTATCGCCATGCGAGAGGGAGAAAAGGCTACCGCAGAGATCTTCCATCGGCACTACAAAGGACTGGCTGACACTTTCGCTCTGCAAAACTCTCTATCCGAAGCGGGTGCGCTGCTCGACCCCTACCTTCTTGCCAAACATCTGTCGGCTACATTGTGCGGCACCGACCTCCATGCGGCCTCGCAATTTGAAGAGCAAGCAGAACGATACCGCTACGGACTCATGCAAAAACTCAACGACCTACATATTGAAAAGATTGAGTATGAAGATGACAAACAACAACGTCTTCAGTCCCTCCACTGGGAGGAGTTCGAGCCTTTTAGGCTGGAGACGACTCCCATTGAAGATGACCTTCAGCGCAACCGAGTGCTGCTCTTGGCACTCTTTCTC
>CAZVVF010000929.1:0-2512 GCA_964630575.1 uncultured Burkholderiales bacterium
CATGTCCGGCTCACTGATCGCGGCGACGCAACTCGAGATCGCTGTACCGGTTCTAGGCTACGCTGTCTTGCTGGGGACCACTGGGGGCTTCTTCCGAACTGTGTCGGGCGTGATCTGGTCGCAACTCTTCGGTCGCAAGGCTCTCGGTGCCATCACTGGGACGGCGACCACCTTTATGGTGGCCGGGTCCGCTTTTGGTCCTTTGCCCATGGGCTGGGCTTACGACCGCTACGGCTCCTTTGACCAGGTTTTGTACGCTTTGGCCGTCCTGCCGGCGGTTCTGGCCCTGCTGACTTTGTCTCTCGAGAAGCGGGCTTTTCGTGGGTCAGTGGGTCACTCGGTCCAGGATGAAGCCGGCAGTTGCTGAGGAGTCCTTGTCGCAAAGCCCCGGTCTAACCTCGAGACAAGGTGGTGGGGCAGAGCGTTGTGAAGCCTGCTCTATGACCACACCTTTGAACCCTAGTGAACTGAAACACTTCGAGAACTTCGTGACCACGTGTCTGTCGGACCCGGGATCCATGAGCCACGAAGAGCTGCTCGATGCCATTTTGGTCAATCAGGAATTGTGCTCCCGGGCCTTGCGACAACTTCAAACCGGTACCGCTTCAAGCCCTGCAAGATCGAGTGTGAATACGATCACAGAGTCTGATCTGAATTTTTTGCAGAGTTGGCTAAAGGCGCGCAACCTCATGCTGGGAGGGCTGCAGCTTCTACAACTGGCCGACCCAGACAACGCGGCATCGGTCCAACACGAATTGGAGTGCACGGAGACAGCCTTCGCCCTATTGCCGGGCTTGATCTCCGATGCCCGTGAGCGGCTCTAAAGATATTTCAGAAGCCACTCCTGCTGCTCCCATAACATGTGGAGAAGCGACTCTCTCGCTCGATAGGCGTGCGACTCCTTGGGCAACATCACCAGGCGTGCGTCCCCTCCGAGCCCCTTAATGGCGTTAAAGAAGCGCTCGGACTGCATGGGATAGGTACCAGAGTTGTTATCCTCAGCGCCGTGAATCAAGAGAATTGGACTCTTGATTTTCTCGGCGTGGAAAAAGGGCGACATGTCGGCGTAGACCGATTGGCCCTCCCAAAAATCTCGTTCCTCGCCCTGAAAGCCAAAGGGTGTCAAGGTGCGATTGTAGGCCCCGCTTCGAGCGATACCGGTTTTGAAGAGAGTGCTGTGGGCGAGGAGGTTGGCGACCATGAAGGCTCCGTAGGAGTGCCCCCCAATAGCCACGCGGTCGCGGTCGCAAATCCCTTTCTCGACGAGCGCCTCAACGGCAGCTTCGGCGCTGTCGATGAGCTGTTGGCGAAAGGTATCGTTCGGACTCTCCTCTCCCTCGCCGATGATCGGCATCTTGGGATCGTCGAGAACAGCCCAGCCCATGGCCAGAAAAGGTAGCGGTCCCCAGTAGCTGACCCTGTTGAATTCGTAGGGAGAGCTGGTAACCTGACTGGCGACGGTGGGGTCTTTGTACTCCAGTGGGTAGGCCCACATCACCACAGGGACTTGTCCACCTTCGTAGCCGGGTGGCAGATACAGCATCCCAGAGAGTTCGACGCCATCTTTTCTTGTGTAGGTGATGAGTTCTTTCTTGAGACCGCTGAATTCCGGTGTGGGGTGAGGCAGCTCAGTGAGGGGCCTGATCGTTTTCTCTTGGAGATCCCGGATGAAAAAATTGGGTGGCTCTTCGTTGGCTTCGCGCAGGGTGATGACGAGTCTGCACTCGGAATCCAGGAGAGCGACGACGCGCTCATAGTAGGGGGCTTGGGATTGCCACAATCGCTCAGTGGCCCCGGTTTTGCTGTTCCAGCGACTGAGAAAGGGAACGTTGCCTTCGGGGGAGGAGCCTCGCCCGGCTAGGATCAGGGTCTCTCCACCATCGGCGGTGGCCAGCAATCGTCGGCCTCGAGAGTTGGCAAAATGGAGGGGAGTTCCCGGGTCTCGGTACTGATCGTTGTAAGACCTTGAATCGAAGAGTTGTTTGGCGGCCTCTGGTTGTTCGGGATCGAAGGCCCAAGTTCTCGTTTGTCGGTCTGAGTATCGCCACTCGCTCACCAGGGCGAGATTTTTGTGAGCCCAGTCCACGCCATCGAAACGCATCTCGAGGTCCATCCACTGCTGAGGCTCTCCTTGGAAAGGAGCCGACCAGCTGAAGAGGCGGTCGTGGTGCTCCACAGCCTTCTTCATGTCTCCCTGGTCGAGGGCCTCAGCCCAGATCAGGGTCGCATCGACGTCCTCTCGCCATTGAATCTCCCTCCGTCCGATTTGGACCGAGTCGAACCCCTTGCGAAGGTCTTCCGAAGAGGAGAAATCCGCTAACACCTCAACGAGGTTGCCCTCGCTATCGAGCAGATGGTAGCGACCCGCGAATCGCGGACACGGGACCAAATAAGAAAACGGTCTTCGCAGCGTCCGTTGCAGGACGAAATTCCCGTCGGGTGAGGATTCGTAGTAATAGTTGACGCAGGGCTCTCCCAGATTCGTGACGCTTGCGTCCAGTCGGACTCGGGC
>CAZVVF010000930.1:0-2511 GCA_964630575.1 uncultured Burkholderiales bacterium
GAAAAATCGCGTGGGGGCGGCTTTTGTCTCGGCTCAGGGTGCTACCGCCGGAGCTGAGAACGCTCTCTTTTCAGTCCTGAAGACGATGATGATCTTTCGGATGCTGATCGTTGGTGGAGAAGATTGGCGAAGCGGCTTTGGCGTGGCCTACGTTCTTGACGGTGCGAGCGACAAAAGCCGTGGCTTTGTTGAGGCTCAAGCTAGAGACCTTGGGCTGCGGGTTTGCAGAGTGGCAGAGGCCACCAGCAAATTGCGAGGCCGTTAGAGTCTCAAAAGGGATCGCAGCAGCAAAAAGGGCGAGGGAAGTCTGACCTGGAATTTCTACGTCATGCCTGGTTGGAAGAAGATCGTAGTGATGATGGCCTTGCTGCTCCACACTGCAGCTATTGTCCAAAATTCGCTGTCCGGCAATCTTCTCTACCCTCAGCGCTCGGAACTCTCTTCTCGTACCGAACTCCTGCGCTACGGAGAACAGGTCTTCAATCGGCGCGATAGCGACAGCTGGTTGGATCAGCTGCTGAGAAACTACTGCCGTGTGGCTGGGATCAGTCAGCAGTGGAACACCTTTGCCCCGATACCTCCGAAGTTTGTGGGCTCCTACAGCATCGTCGCGATCGACGATGAGGGAGAGGCAACAACCGTCTGGACCGATGGGATGGAACTCGATTCCAGCGGTACGGGTTGGACCTACGACCCCAACGTGAAGTTTCTCTCGGTCTTGGGATTGCCGCTCGCGGATCTGCAGAGACAAACCGTGGAATCCCTCACGGCGGACTTAGACTTTACTCCATCTATGGTGAGACTTCAGGTGGAGTATTTTTACTTGCGTCTCGACTCCGAAGGTCAGGTGGTTCGAACCCCGACCCAGACGAGGGTCGTTGTTGAGTTCCCGAGGTGGCTAGGTGTACAAACTCCTAGACGACTGGCTGTTTAAGCCTGACGACCCAAGACCCTACGCCCTCCTGCGGATATCGGTGGGTCTGACGACCTTTTTGACCCTGCTGACATTTTGGCCCTACCTGCAGTTTTACTACACCGATTCAGGCTTCTATCCGATCGCCTCAGTGGGTCAGCTCCAGGACCAAGTCTATCCTGTTTCTCTTCTGTATTTTTCTGATTCCATAGCCTGGGTGCGCACAGTTTACTCTCTCACCCTGATCGCGGGACTTCTCTATGCGATCGGTGTCTATACTCGCTGGATGGGTCCTTTGTTGTGGCTGCTGTTGGCCTCTATGATCAACCGAAACGTGTTTGTGGTAGACGGGAGCTTGGTGCTCTTGCTCCAGCTTTTGATCCCGATGATGTTTGTGGATACCGGCGCTACTTTTTCCTGGGACGCGAAGTACCGTCCGCGCAAGGTGACGATCCCCTCTTGGCTTGGAGTGATCATCCGATTTCAGCTCAGTTGGGTTTACCTTCTTTCCGGTGTCTACAAATTGATGGGGGCCGATTGGGTTGGAGGGCAAGCTGTGCGATTCGTTCTGTCGCACCCGGCCTGGCGGCGCTTCGATTTCGAGGCCTTGCTATCCCAGTCTTGGATCCGCTCCATTCTGGATGCAACGTGCCTCATCACACCTTGGTGGGAACTGTTCTTTCCACTGCTGGTGCTCAACAAGTACACCCGGTGGCTGGCCCTGGGATTCGGAGTTTTTCTCCACGGCTCCCAGTGGATGACGATCAACACAGGATTGTTCGCGCCTCTACTGCTGTCGATCTACCCTCTCTACTTGACTCGAGAGACCCGGTCGACAATCTGGAACGCTATTCGTCGTCGGTTTCGGAAAAGGGACCCAGGATAAGCGTTTTCTTTGGGCAATTTTAGGGAGTGGCCAGTCAAACGAATAGCTCGGAGCTGAACCGGCTCGGAAAGAAGCTTGTCGAGAGATTTTCCGACTCAACCGTTGTCCGGATTTTTTCCCGGCCGACCAACACTATGCCGATGAGAGAGGTCTGGAGCAGCGAGCCAGGCGAGGCCGTCCTGGGTCACGACGGCGAGAGAATACTCGGCAATTGCGAGAAGCGTTTGCGCAGCGTTCTTGTTCACGACGCCACCAAGGACACCGCTCTGCGCGGGGTGGCGAAGCACCATTTCAAGTCCTGCCTGTGCGTTCCAGTGATAGACGACTCAAAGTATTTAGCTGGACTGATCTACCTAACCTCAGATTCTGTAGGAGCTTTCACCACTCAGGACCGATTTGGGGTCGAGCATATGGCTCGCTCGGCGGCATCGGGTTTGAGTTCGATACAAAGAGTTTCGGAAGTCAAGCCAACAGAGGGTGAGACGTCCTATGAGTTTCTCTATTCACCGGCCACTCTATTCGGTTCTTTGGCTTTTGTTTTGCTACTTCTCTTTTGGGCGATAGGCCCTTTTGATACCGGTGTCGCGACGGCTCCAAATTCTTCCGTATCGAGAGAAATGGGTTTTGGACCGAAGCAGGTCGCCGCTGAATTTGCCCAACACCTGCGAGTTGGCGAGTTCGCCCAGGCCTGGGGTCTCCTCGATCCTGAACT
>CAZVVF010000931.1:0-2508 GCA_964630575.1 uncultured Burkholderiales bacterium
CCTCGGTGAAATAGGGGCGCTCGACCACGGCGCAACCCATAAGATAGGTGTAAGTACTATGCAAACGACAGCCGCCGCTCACCGTCCAAGACTCATGGTCGGTGTTCCCACAGGATACCTCTCTCCTCAGATTCAACCGCCGAACGTGGACTACAACGTATCCGTTGGCGTAGAGCTCGCCCCAGGATTCGGCGTGAGCCTCGATGGTAAGGCCCTACTGGTCGGACCTGAAGGCCATCAGGGCAGGACCGAGATCATCGGGCACCTGGAAGACGGGAGCTACAAGAGTCGGGATTCGGTTGTTCTTCGCTCTGGCGACGACACCACGGTTGATGGTTTTTATGACTGGCAAGACTACAGTCTCAAAGGTGACTCACGAGAGTTCAGCGCCACCGGTGAGAATGCCCTCAAGAGCTTCTCTGTGGCCCCCACCGAAAACGGCTTCAAGGTCACTAGCGCTTATTCGGCACGAACCTGGACCGTGTCTCACGAAGAGGGCAAGACGACCGTTCGCTCAGACTACGACAAGGCCGAGCGGTTTGACATCACGACCGAGGGTTCCGTGACAACGGTCGACTCGAACTACCCGGACCAGGATTTCACGGTGACGAGAAAGGCGGATGGCTCTTCTCTGATCGACGGTCACGTCAACCCAGAAGATTTCGTCTTTCGCCCGACGGAGTCTGGATACGACCTGAAGGGGTTTTACCCACAGCAGCATTTCCGGATAGAACAGGCCTCTTAGGGCCCGCTACGGCTCATTTAAGCTAAACTTAACCTGGAATTCACATTTTCGTAACATAGGGGCGTTAAACTGGGAGGACACACCATAGCAGGAGTATCCAATTGTCTTTTCTCAGTATCAATACACATAGCCCTATGAATCGTGAACTGGCCTCTAAGCTGGGCGTTGCTAAAGAAGCTAAGAACGCTGTTTTGGGTACCGTGGGACGATTCCAAGGACTCGATGACGTCGAAGGTGTCGACCTCGTTCCCGGTGACGATGTGGTTATGGTGGGGATCGGCAACGAAACGAAGCTTCCCCCGACGATCACGGATAAGATCAAGCAGAAGCTCCCCGAAGGCTGGGTCGAGGAAGGTCCTGAAGTTAAGGCCAACGGACTCGTGCGCAGTGACGGCGAGGGACTGGCGACCGCTGCCATCACAACCTTCAGCGAAGGCAAGCAAGCCGGGCATCAGTACACCAGGCTCAAAGACGGGTCGGAGATCTACCACGGTCCCACCGCCGATGGTTACGCTGTCGTGCGTGAGAATACGGCCAACGGGACTCTTTTTCTAGCCACCTCTCAAGAGCCTATGCTCAGTGCCTTTGCCGAAGCTTCGCGCCCGGACTTCAGTGGTCCAGTGGCCGAAAACGATCCGGCTTTGGCGAAGCCCAAAACTTTGAAGGAAGCTCTCGGCGACATCGTGGACGCCGGTCATACGTCGGGGACAGGTACATACATGCAAGGCGTCAAGCAACGCGCTGGTATGATCGGAAATCTCTGGGGTGCGCTGACCGGAAAAGGTAAAGATTCTTAGAGCGTTCGGCGCGACGCGCCCCGACGTTCGAGGGGCTCTTCGCTGCGGCGCTCCAGGAGTTCTGTCCTGATATTAGGCCCAGATTTCATCGAGAAATCGAACGTGGTCGAAGCTGCTCTGAAACGGCTTGAGCGGTCTGGCTCCGAAGGAGTTCAGAGGAAATCTCTGCTTCTTGGGCCGATGTCCGAGGAGTTCGCTGGGATCGTCAAAGCCGGGCACTCCCGGGATACCGCTTGAGCTGAACAAGCTCCGCTTATCGATCGAGGCGTCGAGAAAGCTCCAGACTTGGGACTTGAGGGCCCGCCACGAGGTGCTGATTCGGTCGGGTGTGTCGAGTTCGTTGAGAATGTCTTCAATGTTCGACTGAACGTCTAGTTTTTGTCGGTACAGATGAGAGGCGAGAGCCTCTCTGCAGATTGCAGAAACGGAGACCCCTTGCTCTAGAGCGGTCCGTTTGAGTTTGCGATGCAGTTGCTCAGAAAGCGAAAAACTAAACTTTTGCACCCTTGAACTATATCATGGCCGGTCCTGGGTGCCAAGACGAGACAAAGCCGAGCGGTGGCAGGGTCGTTCCTCGTCGGCACCAAATCCGCACCCATGTTTGCAATCGTTTTTCAGCTTTCTAATAGGCCTGAACTCAACCCGATGAACTGGGCTTGGGGTATCGAGCACCCTGTTTTTTTGGCTCTCACCGGTGGTGTGATCCTGGGTATTCTCGTTTGGTACTCGATTCGACGGTTCTTGCGTCAGTCTCTGCCGTCTCTGGTGGGGGAGATCGTCGTCGACGGAATTTCGGGTCCGGTCAAGATCGAGCGAGACCGATACGGTGTGCCCACCATTTCGGCCGAATCCGCCGCAGATGTGCTCTTTGGCCAGGGATTCGCTCAGGCTCAAGACCGCCTCTGGCAGATGGAGCTGAATCGACGACTCGGGGCGGGTCGCTTGGCCGAGCTGTTCGGCAAGCGG